>DATJAL010000016.1 GCA_035516255.1 Chitinivibrionales bacterium
TGGTTTTCAGTGGTCGTAAAAGAAAATGTCCCGTGGTTATTTAAAAGGATCTACAAAACAGAACGGCTATTATTGAGAAATCATCGGGGTAGGGCGTTCTTCCCTATTCGAGTACCATGGATGCAATTTTTCCATAGCACGCGGTGTAGGATTGTCCGATGTCCCATGGTGCTTTGCGTTCGTATTGGTTTTCAAAATTTCCCAAACACATTCCGGATTGCGGGTTCATGCGCGCCTCCTTGCTGCCGCCAAAGCGGCATGCATCGTTTATACCGATTTTCCATTTTCGTCAAGCACTTCCACAACCCCTGTCTGCCCGTCGAACCGCACGCGCATGCCGGTCTTGATGCGCCGGGTGAGGCCCGGTATGCCCACCACTGTGGGCAGGCCCATTTCACGCGCCACTATTGCGGAATGAGAAAGCAGGCCGCCGCGTTCCACCAGCAGGCCGGAAATGGACGGGTACAGCGGGATCCAGCCCGGATCGGTGCGCATGGTCACCAGTATTTCGCCGTTGAGCTCCATGTCGTCGGACGGGTCGACTATCACCTTGGCCGTGCCCGCCACGCGGCCTGGGCACGCGCCCGTGCCCTTGAGGCTGTTGGCGGCCGGCGGCGCTTCGGCCGGTGTGGCAACGGACCCGGTGCCCAGGTCGTTCTGCCAGTACACGGGCCCGCGCGTGACAAGGCGCGACGGCGGATTCGCGAGCGCGTACTGCACGTATTGTTCCTTGCGCGCTTGTATGAGCGGCCGGAGGTTCTGGCAGGTGAGGATGCCGTCAAGCGAGCCGGTGAGCTCGTGGAGCTCGAGATAGAAAACGTCTTCCGGCCTGTCAATGATGCCGCGGAGCGTATAATCGTTGCCCACCCCGTAGAACATGGCGCGCGCCACACCGTAGATGCGGGTGCGGCAGAACCGCGTGTTTTCACGGTTGCGCACGGCCCGGCGCGTGTGGAACAGGGACCATTGGTATACGAGGCGCCGCGGCCCGCGAAGGTGTTTCCGCACGAGCGCCTCGGCCCGGCCGCGCACCTCTTCCTCACGTTTGACAAATGCGTCGAGGTCGGTGCGGCCCGCGCGCAGGTAGTTCTTGAGGCACACGAACAGGAACGAGGGGTCCATGAAAAGGTCCTTCTGATCGAGCTTCATCTCGCTCATGCACCGGTGGCCGTATTTGGCGATGTACTCGTCCACCCGTTCCCCAAAGCCGGTGTGCGGCGATTGCCGCAGCGCCTCGAGGCAATCTTCGGCGGGCGTGGATTCGATGAGGCTGCAAAGGCTGTTCTCCGCGGCGGCCGCTCCCGCCATGCGGATGAGCTCCCGGGTGGGTTCGGCGGATTCGAGGCTGCCCGTGCCGCACAAAAGGTCGTTCGAGAGCGACGGCCCGAGCGCCGAAAGCCATTTCTCCGTGAGCCTCTTGAACAGGCCAAAATGCACCATGGTGAGAAAATCGTTGACAATCGGCGCTTTCCACTCAAGCAAAAGCCGTTCTTCCAGCTCCTGGTACAGGCCGTAGATTTCGTCGGCCGGCATGCGGCCGTAGTCTATTCCGCGGTATTCGGCATACACCCGGTTGAAATAGGCGAGGAACCGGTTTATCATGCGCTGCGCCGTGACATGGAACCAGAGGAACTTGAGGCCCGAGAAAAGCCGTTGGATTTTGGAGAATGGCGATTCCTGGAAACCGGGCGGCTTGATGCGGTTTGCGATTTCGTCTGCGAGCTTGTGCGAAGTGCCCATCATGATCTCCATAAAACCCCGGTTGTGCCTGAACCCGGGGAGTATGGCACCGGTGAGCCGGTACCAGTTCAGGATGTTGTAATACACGCGGCCGTAAATGAGCCCGATCATGTGCTCCAGGAACGGCTGCATGGCGCGTATCTTCTTTGCCGGCACCATCATGATGTCGCACAGTTGTACATACACCTGATGGTACACGTGGTGCGCGAACCCGAACGTGAGCGGCAGGGTGAGCCCGCCGTAGCTCTCCACAATGTTGGAATTGTCCCATATGTGAAGCTTGCCTTGGGCCGCGAAAACCAGGGTGGTGACGGGCCGCGCCTGCAGAATGCGGAAACCGCCCTGCTTGGTCCATGCCCATTCAACATCCTGCGGGAAGCGGAAATAGGATTCGATGCGCTTGCCAAGACGGCACAGTTCCGAAAGATCCTTTTCGTCAAGACAGGGCGCGGATTGCAGGTGCGGCTCCACCGCAGCCTCGATGACCCCGCCGCCGGCCTTCCGGCGCAGGCATTTTCTCTTGTCATTTATGGTGGCGGAAACGGCCCTGTCGGAGTCCTTTGAAAGCACAAAGGTGTCGGCGTCGAGAAGACCGGACACCAGGCCTTCGCCCACGCCGTACACGGCGTTCACGGTGATTTTTGAACCGTCGGCGGCAATGGGATCGCAGGTGAACAGCACCCCGCTTTTCTCGCTGTCAACCATTTCCTGGAACACCACCGCGATGTCGAGCCCGCCGGATACGGGGATGCGGTTCCGCATCCGGTACGCCAGCCCCCGGGCCGAAAATCCCGATGCCCAGCACTCCTTGAGAAAGCGGAGCGCGTCGTTCTCGCTTGTCACATATAAAAAACTCGACAGCTGGCCCGCAAAGGAATGCTGCGCCGAATCCTCGTCGCCCGCGGACGACCGCACCGCGATGAGCGGCGCCCCCAGCGTGCGGTACGCCTGCCGCGCCTCCTGTTCCACTTCCGGAGGAAAGGGAGTGTTCACGATGATCTCGCGGACCCCGGCCGACACGGAATCGCACAAGGGCGCCGCAGGCGTTTCTTTACATGCAAGAAGAGGCGCCAGCGCTTCCTGCAGGGACGGCTCGAGCCCGGCCAGCTTTTTGAAACGCCGGAACACGTCCGTGCCGAGCACTACCCACGGCGGCACCGGGATTCCCTCGCGGGACATGAGATAGAGGTTGTATCCCTTGCCTCCGGCTTCGCGCCGCGCGAACGAGGGGGTGCTTTGCGGGGTGACCAGCATTGGGTTTCTCCTGTTCGGAATTGCTATTTTATTCTACCAATAAAATCACCGCAAGGGCGCAAAGGCAGCAAACAGAACCGCCAACCCGGCGAACACCACGATAATGAACACCGACGATGCCACCCGAAAGATATGCGCAACTGTTCCGCGGTTGGACGCCGCGTACACGATGCCGGCTCCTGCAAGCAAGGCGCTGCAGAACCACAAAAAAACGGGGGTAGCGGGACGGGGTGTCCCGCTCATACACGGGACCACCGCTGCCGTGATTGCAGCCATTGCAACCGAAAGCGCCGCGGCCCCATAGCGGCCGAAAATGCTCGAATACGAATCGATTCCAGGCCGTTCTTCGAAGGTTGCGTAGGTCTTTCGGCCGAATTCAAAAATATTGAACATACACCAGTTTGCAAATGCGAAAAGGAATGCACTGCGGGTTTCCTGCCAGAAAAACCGCCCGTGCAGCGTTGAAAAAAGTGCAAGGGAGAGGATCGCGCTCACCAAGGTGTGTGACACCGCATACGTGGTGAGATGCGGACGGAGGATTGGGCCGATGAAGAATTCCTTGTACATGAGCAACGAATAGACGATCGCCACGGCAATCGCGCATGCTGCCTGCTGCGATACCAGGCCGAAGGCCGCCAGTTCCACAACGATGCACGCAACAATGACGCACTTGAGTTCTGCAATGGTAACAAGGCCGCGCGCAAGCGGCCTTGTGGGTTTGAATTTCCTGTCAACCTCGTAATCTTTTATTTCGTCATACACACGAAGTTTGAAAAAAAACGCGGCCGTGCCGATAGACAGGGCAACGATGGCGCCTATGGAGTGAACAACAGCGCGTCCGCCCAAGCGCGCGGCAAAGAAATGGCACGCCACAAAGAGCGTTATCATGACAAAATGGGAAAGCGGGTTGAAGCGCTCCAGGGCGAACCTGGGAAGGCGCTGGAAGAAAGGGTGCGATTGTTCGTCGCTATTGTTCATGCAGGATCTCCTGTTTAAGCACCTCATATTCCACCTTGCTGTGGTGTCGCGGGTCCATGGGTATGGCTTTGCGGAACATCACCGCATCAACCGGCATGCTGTTTTTTCTCATGACGCGTTCGACCTCGGCTGCCATGCGGGCTTCCTTGGCCGCGTCACCCACGGCGCTTGCATCCGTGGGCACGATCACGCATATGCAGCGCTCGCCGAGTACGGGATCGGGCAGGCCGAGAAAGGCGCATTTGACAACAAAGGGAAGTTTCTTGAGCGCAATCTCGGCGCGCACCGGGAACACAAACGTCGCGCCCCGTTGTATCACGTTGTGTACCCGGCCCACCAGCCACAGGTACCCTTTGGCGTCGATGCGTGCAAGGTCGCCGGTGCGGTGCCAGATTGTCCCGCGCTCGTCGCGGATCTTGGAACGTGTGAAGGCCTCTTCGTCGTTCACATAGTCGCGACACACATGTTCGCCGCTCACTGCAAGTTCCCCCACAGTGCCGGCCGGAACCTCAAGCAGTTTCCAGTCTTCTTGTGTTGAGATCGTGATTGGGCCTTTGGTTATGGTGAGGAATTTTGCGGAAAGACCGGAAACCAGATGGCCCACGTTGACGCCGTCGTCAACCAGTTCCGGATCGGCCGCGGCGCCGCCTTCAAAAGAAAGCATGTCTTTCGCCTCGATATGCGCAATGGGCTCTACTTCGGTGGAACCGTACAGCACCCACATTTCCGCGCTGGGCGCAACCGCTACCAGGCGTTTTACCTGGTCGCGGCTGACGGCAGCGCCGCCTGCAACCACGCGACGGATTGACTGAAGCGAAATGCCGCGGCCCTGGCAGAACGATGAAATCTCGGACAGCAGCCAGGGGTTGAGCGTCATGCAAGTAACGCCGCATGCCTGTATCTGCGCCAGAAGCACGGCCGCGTCGTTTTCGCCCGGCGTTCCCGCGTCGATGGCGGGCAGCACCGTGCTCACGCCCGCGGCGATGTTGTTGAGGGAAAAGATGGGGAACAGGGGAAGGTCAACGTCGGACGCGGCATAGGGCATGCCCGCGTCGATGGCATAGTGCTGCGCCGCCAGAAACCGGTGCGTGCGGTTGGCGCCCTTGGGTTTTCCCGAGCTGCCGGTTGTGAAGGTGATGAGCGCGGTGTGCTCTTGCTCAACCGGCACCGGCGCAGCCCGCCGCGGCGCGGCAAAAAGCTGTTCCAGCCCCGCCGCGTACTGTTTTTTTGCCGGCCCGAACACGATGCGCAGCGGAAGGGCGGCCAGTACCGGATCGCCTTCGCAAAAGTCAAATGCCTGCTCGAAGCTGATCATGCCCCGTGCCTGCGCGATCTGCACGGCAACGCCGAGCTGGCCGCGCCGCGCCCACGAGTCGAGGAACACAGGCACGGCGCCGATCATTTGCAAGGCGGACATGGCCGTATACATCGGGACCGACATGGGTAGAAACAGGATGACGCGGTCGCCCGCATGCAAGCCGAGCTCGAGAAACCCGGCGGCCACGCGGCGGATGCCGTCCACAAATGGTTCGAGGGTTATGGCGTCGTGCACGAGCGGACATTCCGGTAACGCCGCCCATTTTTCCAGGGTAGGCCGCGCAACCCAGCGCAGCACGGTGAAGCCGGGCCGTTCCGTCAGGTGCTTTTCGAGAAAGGAGAATACATTGTTCTTGACATGCGCGCCCGTGTAGTAGCCGATTTTTTCCGCCATCAAAGCCTCCTCGTTGCCTGGATCAGAGTATCATACCTTTCTTTTTCAGCGCCGCCACCTCGCTTCGGGATTTCGGGGTCCGCGCGTATGTCGCGCGGTCGTCCCTGTTCGGTATTCCTTCGGGAAGAGAATCCTGCTCCGCGATTTGGCCCAAAAGCGCCGCAAGCGCCTCGCCTTCCTGCCTGCCGGTCTTCGACAGGTAGGCCACATAGTCTTTTTCGCCTAGCGCGGACACTTCTTTACGGCAAAGAATCCTGCCGTCGTCCAGTTTTTCCGACATCACATGGATGCTGAAGCCGGCCGGCCTGTTGTCGGCAAGCGCGTACAGGTCGCACATGGTGCCGCGAAACCGGGGCAGAAGGCCGTGGTGGATGTTGATGCAGCCCAGGCGCGGCGCCGTCAGCAGCGGCTGTTTGAACAGGCAGCGGGTGCGCATGTTCACCACGAGGTCGATGCGCTCGCGCCGGACAAGGTCGATAACCTGCGTTTCATTGGCATCACGGGCGATAATCACCGGTTTTTGCAGAGAGCGGAAGACCGCAGTGCGGCGGTCGAACATGGCGCAAAACAGGTTGGCCGCAAACACCCGGCCAAGCCGGGGTGCGCCCAGCAGGAACAGACCGGCCGCCTTTTTAACAAGGGAGAAATCGAGGTTGTTGAGCATGAGGAGACCGTGCACGTGATCGGCTGCGCCGGCGAGAACGGCCTCAAGCGCGTCGCAGTAGTTGTGCGGTACATAGGTGACCCGGCTTGTTGCCAGCAGCGTTTTCATTTGAGCGCGGCCCCTGTGTCGATATTGTAGAACCACACCGAAGCCGCAAAAAGCAAAACCGTCACCAGCGCGGAGACGAGGGCGGTGAACCGGAGAAAGGTCATGTCGCTCCACGTGCCGCGCTTCCTGCGCTCCACAAACCAGTACACCAGTTCGATGGCGATGGTGCCTGCGGCCGTTGCGCCGATGGTAAAAGGCGCGGACAAACGCGGGTCGAGGAGGACCGTCGGTACGGCGAACACCAGCGTGAGTGCTAGGGCGCGCACGCAGCAATGCGCGTTCCGCAGCCATAGCGGCAGGGGGAGCCGGTAGGGATGGCCGGTCATCCGCGCCCGCCGCTGCCAAAGAATGCCGAAATTGGCGGTGATGTTCGTGACAAAGGAGACAAACGCGGCATTGCGGAACGGCGCGTTTATTCCCGCCACAACGGTCCATGCAAAGGACACAAAGAGAAGATAGAACACCGGCCTGATGCGGTACACGGTGTCAACGGTCGGACCTTCCTCTATAAAGATATCGAGCGTGGTGAAGAGCGCGATGCCCACTACCACCGGCACAAGCCATGCCGGACCGCCGTACATGAGCGCCGCGTAACCGGTGAGTGCCAAGCCGATAATCGCCGTGATGCCGAACCGTTTGAACCGCCGCGACAGAAGATAGACAAGCGCGAAAAGCGACGCCACGGCCGTGATCCGGGCCGCAAGGGGAAAAATGCCCTTGTCCGCCACCCGTTGCAGCAGCACGATGGTGCCCAGCGGGATAAACAGGTTGTCCGCGCCGCCCAGGGAAATCGACTCGAATGCGGTGACGAGCAGGCTGCAGTACACCGCCATGAGCACCGACACGGCGCGATCCACGGGAGAAAGCAGTAGGAGGCAGAGATGAATGATGATAAACGTGGCGAGGAAAAAGAACACGGAGCCTTCAAGGCTTTTGTGATGTTCCTCCACGATATACACCTTGAACCCGTACCGCCCGCCCACGAGCGCGGCGAGCGAGTCGGAGACCGCAAGCACCAGAATGCCGATGAGGTAGAGGTCGGGCCGGTGAAAGGCCGAGGAGAGCACAAACGACACGTACACGGCTACCGGATAATACAGGCTGCCCTGCGATTTCCGCTCCACGCCGTGGATGGAGGGGAGCAGGCCAAACCGTTTTGTAAAGACCATGATTGCGACAAACAGGAAACAGAGCGTAAGCACGGTCCAGTGCGACCGTAACAGATAGGAGAAGCCGAGGCATATCGTGCCGCACGAAAAATGGACCAGTTTCCTGGTCGCCTCCTTTGAAGGCCTGCCCAGAATGCGCCAGAGTTCCGCTGCCGCAAACACCAGCAGGAACGCGCCGCTCACGATGCACGCAGGGATTAGGTCGTGGTGAATCATCGGTTGACCGTCCGGTCAAGATGAAAGCGCTGGTAGAAAAACGCCCGGTCGCGCATGAGGAGCTCCTGCGCGCGTGCCCCATCGGCGCAAACGCGGCCGGGGAAACGTTCGGCAAGGCTGCGCGACACCAGCATGTTCCAGTATGCAAGGCGTGCGCCCGGGCGCGCACGGGAAAGCAGGTCTGCGGCCGTGCTTTCGAACAGCGACGAGTCCATGTATTCAAAAATGTCGGAGAGGTTGAATGCGTCGAACCCGTCGCTGTATGCCGCGCAGGCTTCCTGCGCGGTGCCGCGGAGAATCTTGAGATGGTCAATGTTGCGCCGGATCGCCTCGAAGTTTTCCGCCCGGGCATAATGCGGCAGCGCGTTGCCAAAATTGCCCAAGGCGATATAACGGAGATACGGGTTGTCGTGGGTGGACAGCTCGGTTACCGCATGGCGCGTGCGGTTCATTACCAGGCCGGCAATGGAGCCTTTCACATACCGGAAAAACTCGGGGTCGCGGCCCAGCCTGCCCATCACGAATTTGGAGAAAAAAACGTTGAACAGCAGGTTCCAGCGCCGGTTGTTCCAATGGCGTTCGTAGAATGCGACGCGCTCCTCCCTTGTCTTGGGTCGCAAGAGGTCGTTGAGGGTCTTTTGCGAGTGGACAAGCGGCAATATCACGGTCCTAAACAGCCGGAAATATCGTTCGAACTTGCCGCAATGGATGAGACCGGACCGTAGTGACGCCAAGTTCTTTTCCCAGAACGCCCTGCTTTCTCCGGACAATAGCGGCGCAAGCAGTTCGAACCGGTCCAGACGCATTCCCGGCGAAGAAGACGTACCAGTAAAACCGAGGAATTCAAGCATCACGGGGTGCGAAAAATGAACAAAGCACCATTTTTTGATTTCGACGCACGCGACTTGCGCCTTGCTTATGTCAACCGCCACCACGAGGCGCGGCCCCCGGGAGAGGAGCGAAAAAGAATTGTCGCCCGCCGAGGCGATGGAGAGACAGGCGTCGGCCGGCCCAGGGGCAAGCGCATCGAGTAAAACGTCCGCGTCTTCCCAGCAGTTGGCATACCGCACGAGATCGAACGACGCGCGCGTTTGGATGGCGCTGCTCCCGGTCATGCGGACCCTTTCTGCCGGCCGCGTCTGCGGGCAAGGAGCTGGTGCGCCCGTGTGAATTCCCCTGTTGTCAACGCGGCCGTTATTGAAAGCTCGCCCGCGAGGCAGACGGCGGCCGCCACCTCGGCAAACGCCCTGGCGCCGTTGTCACCCGGACAATTTAAAATCGACAGGCAGGCCTGCTGCGTGGGAAGGCCGGTGCCGCCTCCCACGGTTCCCACCATGAGGTTGGGAAGGCTCACCGAAGCGTACAATCCGCCATCAACCGTCTCCATGCGGGTGAGTCCCACTGCGGATTCGGCTACGCATGCCGCATCCTGGCCACAGGCCAAGTACAGCGCCGCAATGCTGTTTGCATAATGCCCCTGGAGCCCGATGGTCCCGCTCAGGGACCCGCCAGCGGCAGAGATCCGGCCGTAGGCCGCCATGTCCGCAGCCGTGGTCCTGAAGAATTCCTTTATCACCCTGTCGGGCAGGCTGACCTCAACCGTAACTTTTTTGCCGCGCACCGAATGAAAGGATTGGAACGATGCCTTCTTGTCACCGGACAAGTTCGCTTCAACATAGGAGCGTAATGGTTTGACCGGGCATTCCCTGAGGATGAATGCCCACACCGCTTCGGTGGCTATGGTCACCATGTTCTGGCCCGATGCGTTCCCGGTGAGATATTCAAAGGAAAGAAAGACCTGGTTCCCATCGATCGTGGTCTTCATGTCGGCCAGAACGCCGTAACGGGTGGTGGCGGCGGCCTGGACGCGGAAGTCGTCGAAGTGTTCATTTACCCATGCGACAAAGGTGCCGGCTTCAATCATGGAGCCGAACACGAACCCCGGCGACCTGCTCACGCCCTCGCCGACCACCATGGCCGTGCACCCGCCCGCTGCGGTGATGGCGCGCGAGCCCCGGTGGTACGACGCCACGAGCGCCGCCTCGGTGGTGGCGAGCGGCACCAGATAGTCTCCCTGCGCAAACAGCCCGTTCACGCGCAGCGGCCCGGCAAGCCCCACCGGCACCCGCACGGTGCCGACGTAGTTCTCGATATTCTTGACGTATGCGTCGTGAAGATCGGTACTGTGGCCGTCGGCGAGCATACCGGCCTGCTCCTCGGACAGGCCGGTCATGGCAAGGCGCTGTTTCATGAGCGCCAGCGAAGAACCCTTGGGCAGCACCGCCGCCGGCCCGTGCTTGGGGGACAGTTGCACCATGAGCTCCGCAATGGAGCGGCTGGAAAAAAGCTGGGACAGGTATTTCTTCACGAACTGCATCGGTTCGGACATGGGATCGTTCTCCGGTCAGAAGAGGTGAAAAGGCGGTATTGTAAGGTTCGAATTCTGTATTGCCCATGTCTGGCCATCAGGAAAGGTTATAATTGTACCGGAACTTACTGCTACGAACAGACCATTTCCATGCGTTATAGAATAAAGAGTACCACTTTGAGGATAGGGGTTTATCAATTTCCATGTTGATTGACAAAAAGAATAGGATGCGAAAGAAAGGAACAATAATATCGATATTTTACATTTGAAGTACAAGCCCTGTTTGTCAATTATTGACATGGTAATGCTCCTTTTCATGGGGTATGAAGTCATTCTCGATTTCCTTATTGCCTCACAGGATGTGAGGCAATTCTCATTCTCGCCACTCTTGATATCGTCTTGCTGCATTCAGCCCAACCGGATGTTGCGCCCAACTCTGTGCTTTGCGCACCATGTTCACATATTTAATAGCAGGTCTGGCACCTTGGCACCAAGTTCTCATGCACCCCTCATTCCGGTATTGTCGGAACCTTGTTCGTATTTTGTCTGCAATTGGGCGAATTTAATATCCTTTGTTGGACCTCAAGGAGTGTGATGAACTTTCCACCAACGAGAGAATACGCCAGATTCCCTGCCATTGGGCGGTTGTTGTCCGTACGAAAAAATTCATGGACGTCAACTCATGCAGGTGATGTACATTGTCCTTACCAGATAACACAGGCTCTCACATAAAATCAGTTCATGCACTTTGTCATAGCAAGGGTATTGCATCAGCATCGCAGGAAGCGGCTTTACGCTGACAATCCCACGCGGGTTCAATGCCCAAGAAGTAAAAGCTCTTTTATCCATTATGTCGGCAAGGGAAGCTTGATGCTGACCTTTTCACCGGCAGTGCGGATATTTGTCTGCTGTGAACCTGTGGATTTACGCCGCACGTATGATGGGCTTTCTGGTCGCGTCGAGTCACTGCTGCACAACGATCCGCTAAGCGGCCACCTGTTTGTGTTTTTCAATAAGCGCCGCAACCAGGTGAGGATTCTCATGTGGGATAGAACCGGATACTGCTTATTTGGTAAGAGGCTTGAGCGGGGGCGTTTTGTAATCGGCGAATGTACGTCTTCAAAAGGTTGTGGACAGAAGATTGTCTAAATCAAGAGATGCCCTTATGCGCTATCAAAGGCTCTGTAATCAAATGTTTCGTGGTAACTATTCCCATCGCGTTTATTGCGAATATGGCGCTTCCACCTGCCAACCACATGCCTGTCCTTTCCGGTTTACATCATCATTATTTCAGGATGGCAGCATAGCGGATGGAATTTTTCCATAGCACGCCCTTCTGAGAAGAGGCTTTTTTTAATTTGCTTGGATGAGAACTTGGAAACTACTATGATGTCGTGGTTCGATTGCGCTACGACCGTATTTACGCCTCCAAAACAAGGGCGAGTATGACCGCATTTGCCGCCCCACGAGCCAATCCGGGATGATGTTAAAAAAACCCCTTCCCTTTTGGGAAGCGGCTTTTTTATTCGAAAGAACGAGAAAAATCCGTGACCGACTAATCAATCGTAACGGTTTATTTGATTTTTAGGATATAATTATTCCCATTGACATTAATAGATTTTTGCAGCATTAACGCACCGCGCGATTGCGTTATGAGCCGGCCTAGTATGTCATAGGTTCCCGTCTTCTTCTGAGGTTCCGCAGAAACCACCCTGGCAATCACAGGTGCTGCCTCAACCGGCGCATTAAAAGCCTTGAAGATGGTCAGATATGACTTATTTGCATCGGCATCCATGGCCCAGAACGCCAGAAGGCCGATATAGCTGTTCTCATTGGCATAATTCAGAACTGCCTGCGCATTCGCCGTTGTGAAGTTTTCGCATGACACGTCGTTGACGCCGATCATGGGCGTGATGCCGATTCTGGATGAAATGCCCAAGTTGTTCAACTGGTCGTGCGTGTTGGTCGCCGCGTTGATCGCGGCCTGGCCCATGTCGATGTTGCACGCGCCGTAGTCCATTGCCATGACATTGACAATATCCACCTGCACGCCGTTCGTCTTGGCGTTCGAGAGCAGGTTCAGGCCGTCCTGGGTGAGTCCTTCGGGCATGACCGGCAGCGTGTAGGAGACCTTCAGGCCCGGGTTTGCCGCCTGCAGGTTCTTGAGCGCCTGGTTGCGGCGGTCGATGGCCGTCGCATCCGCGATGAACGCTCCCTCAATGTCAAGATCCATCCATTTCAAGCCGTATTTCGTGATCACCTGCTGGTACGCGGCCTGCAGCGCGGTTGCACTGGTGTATACCTGGGCAAGCTCACTGCCCGACGCGCCGCCAAAGGAGATGATCACGTCCCCGCCCTGCGCCCGCAGCGCCGCGATGTCGCTCACGTATTTGTCGTCGCTCATGGGCATGGTGCCGTCCCAGTACGGCGCGCTGTTCGCCGTACCGTTGGAAATAATAAAGGCGAGCGTGTAGAATTTATTGCCCGTGCTGGTCGCCAGGCTGGACACGGACAAGCTTCCCCAACATTCCACGTACGGGGCGCACACCTTGCTGGGAAAATCGTTGGTGCTTTTTAAGGCAAAAGGATCCGCGCAAGGTCCTGTCCGTAAAAGTGCCGCAAAGCATAAAATCATAATCGACATACCAAGGATTTCCTCCCTTTTCATGATTTTCCTCCTTGTTTTAAAACTAGAAAAACCGGGCATTGACAGTTATTTGACCGTTATCATGCCGGCCTCGGTGCTCACCTGCGTGGACATCCTTACAACATAGGATCCCGGGCTGATTGATATGCCCGAGCAGTGGCTGCCCAATACAATAGTATATACCGGTCCCGCGTCGCGCATACCAAGGGCCAGATTTCTCACCAGGACGCCGTTTGCGCTGAAAAGGCTCAGGTCCACGGCCTGGGCCGACGGCACCGAATAACGAATTTCGCTCTGCCGCACCCCGTTGTTTACAATAGCGAACATTGCCTTCTGCCCGCGGTGCGCGGCGGCAAGCGGCAGGGGCGCTATCCCCGTGGTCATCTTGTTCACATAGTATGCGGTGACGCTGTCGCACGGCTCCGGCGCGCGATCGATCTCCCACACCATGATGCCGCCGCACCCGTTGTTGATCGAATACAGGCATTTGGCGTTGATGTCCGCGGGGTTCCCGTTGGGGCCGTTGCCGCACTCGTTGGGGCCATCCACCTCGTTGTCGGTGTCGTATCCGTAGCCGATGCCGAGTTTACTCTTCGGAACGCCCTTGCCCGTGAACGCCGCGACCTCCTGCGGACTCGCGCTTGCCAGGTCATAATATGACATGATGTTCATCTGGTCCACGTACTGATATACCGGCGCGCTCACCGTGGAGTAGTAATCGGCCACCGCAGCGGTGAGCAGCGGTTTGGGCGTTATTTTCACCAGGGCGGTGTTCAGGCCCTGGAACAGGGCGAGATACCGGGAGGCCGTGATGCCGTTGCCGTCGTCTTCCCAGTCTATGTCGATGCCGTCGAACCCGTTCGCCTGCATGAAGCTCACCATGCTGTTCACAAAGGTGTTCAGGATGGTCGCGTTTGCCGTTGCGGTTTCGAAGTTTGCGGCCGCTCCGGCGCCGCCCACGCAAATGACCGCCTTGGTATTATTCTGATGGCACGCGGTGGTAAAGTTTTTTGCGGTGGCCGCGTCCAGGCCGGTCACTGCACCCGAACTGTTTGCATTGATGGAAAACCAGAACACATGGGTGTAGCATTTCCAGTTTATCTTGGAAATGGGAAAATTGGCGTAGTTCGGTAGATATCCCGCGGACCATCCGACGTATTTGCGCTGGCAGAACGCAAATGACCAAAGCAGAACAATCGTTAAGAAAAGAATTTGAAACTTTTTCATGGTCCCTCCCGAAAAAAATGTTTAATTGATGATGAAAGTATCGCCCATATTGCGCCAAGGGCTAACGGTAATATAATAAGAATAATTTGATATTGCAAAATAAATAGTAAATATCATATTTAACACATTGAATTATAATGCTAATTAATATTTTAATATATTATTATGGGTATATTTTTGGACATGAAAAAAATTATTTGACAGCTTTTTTTCAAATCGCCCGGCATTTCCGTAGTTCCCATGTTGTGAATCATTCTCCGCGGGATTTTCGCCCATGGCAAATCGTATTTTTCATATTCATTATATTACCGTCTGCCGCAAAGGTGCGTCATGAGCTTCAAAAAATTGAAAAAGGTCCCCACTGTCAAGGAAATCATTTCCCTGATGCCGCTGCCCAAAGGTGGCGCTGCGGTCAAAAAGCAGCGCGACGAGGAGATCATCGCGGCGCTCACCGGAGCATCAGACCGGTTCGTGCTCATCATCGGCCCGTGTTCGGCGCACGACGAGGACGCGGTGTGCGACTATATAACGAGGCTGGCGAAAATCGGCGAGCAGGTAAAAGACAGGCTCGTGCTGGTCCCGCGCATCTACACCAACAAGCCGCGCACGACCGGCGTAGGATACAAGGGCATGGCGCACCAGCCAGACCCGCAAAAGGAACCCAACATCGTTGAGGGGCTGCGCGCCATCCGCAGGATGCACATCCGCGCGCTCACGGAAACGGGCCTTTCAGCCGCCGACGAGATGCTGTACCCGGAAAACTATCCCTATCTCGAAGACCTGCTGTCGTACGTGACCATCGGCGCGCGTTCGGTGGAGAACCAGGCCCACCGGCTCACGGTAAGCGGGCTCGACGTGCCCATCGGCGCGAAAAACCCGACCAGCGGCGACCTCGAGGTGATGTTCAATGCGATCGGCGCCGCGCAGGTGGGCCACGTGTTTTTGTACAACGGCTGGGAGGTGAGCACCAGCGGCAATCCCTATGCGCACGCGGTGCTGCGCGGCGCGGTCAACCACTACGGCCAGAACATCCCCAACTATCACTTCGAGGACCTCATGCTGTGCGCCGAGAAATACCACAAGCGCGGACTTGTCAATCCGGCAATCATCGTCGACACCAACCATTCGAACTCCAACAAACGGTTCAAGGAGCAGCCGCGCATCGCGCTCGAGGTGATGGAAAGCCGCAGGCACTCGCCGCTGCTCGCAAAAATGGTGCGCGGGCTCATGGTCGAGAGCTTCATCGAGGAAGGCACGCAGAAAGCCGATGGGAATGTTTACGGAAAGTCAATCACGGACCCGTGCCTGGGGTGGGACGATACGGAGCGGCTGATTTTGGAGTTGGCCGACAAGGCATAAAGATGATTCTGGCGGGGGAAGTCTCCCCCTGGGGTGCAGCTTCCGCCGCCTCCTTGACAAAATACGAATCTGGGAAGGCGGCGGCGATCTGCACCCACACCCCCTCTTTGGCACCGGGACTCTCGTTGCCGGCTGGCATTCGGGTGGCTGTCGAGACACCGTGGTAATAGAGAGTTTTCGTCCGTGGAAGAAAAGAGATATTATATGGGCATCAAGTAAAAATGCCCCATGTCAATAAACGCTATCAGCAATAATTAATTAGACAATAGTATTTTTTTGACCGGTGACCGCTGAATGTTGGCCTTTGGACGCACCTGCGAACGGCGGTTGAAAAGCAGATAAAATATTTTTGGAAACCACTCCGAGGAATTCGACTAACCTAGTGCGGGACCTGCGGAAGGGACATTGCGTTTTCCGATTGGCGCCACTGGATGTTATTGACTAATCAGAACTTCGCCGCCGCGTTAGGGGCGACTGGAGGCCGCTGTGGAGAGCGGTGCTGACCGGACGCCGCCGTGAAGCGGCATAGCGCCGTGGCAGCCGGAGCCGAAGGCGAAACCGGAAGGAGAACCGACCCGACCCTGAGCCTTGGCGAAGGGGAGGGGAACGCTCCTATCAATTTGATTTTCTAAAAACCGACGCCGACACACGCATCAACCTCTTTTTCTCCCATGCGGCCTCTTTTGTAAACCCAAGATCCTCATACACCTCCCCCAGCCGTTTGTAATATTTCATCACGTCAAAGCCGACGCTGCGCTGCAGCTTGCGCAGGTCGACCGGGCACAGCTGCAAGGGCGTGGTGTCGAACTCGCCGATATGGTTGCAGCCGTTTTCCACGCAATGAAAGAAGATGCAATGCGCGAGGCCGAAAATGTGCAGGCCCTCGTGCGCGAGTATCTTGCAGCTCCGCTTGAGCATTATCTTGTCCCTCGCCTTCCCCGGCTCCTCGCCGTAAAATGCCGGGTCGTAGCGCGCGAAGCTGTAGGTGCCCACGCGATCGTTGAATGACGCGAGCCCGAACACGAAGTTCCAGCCCGGCCCCGGATACATGTCCTCCATGGTGATGCCGAGCATGGCGAACGCGTCGGCCGGGAGTTTTTTCTTCATGAGGGCGAGCACGTCGGTCGCGAGCAGTTGGCCGCTTTTATTGTGTGCGTCCCTTCTCCTGAAAACGTCCTTGTCGGATAAGACGAGGACCGGAAGGATCTTCACCTTCATCGCGAAAAACGCCCCCGCGAACTCTCCTAATTTGTCAAGCGGCGGGCCGTTGGCATTTGCCATGTCGCACAGCGGCAGGAGGTAGATCACGTTCCGAATGGAATCGGGCATGTTCGGCTTTGCATCGAGCCACTGCTGATAGGTCTGGCCGTCCTCCTGGTAATCCGCAAGCCAGTCCATGCACGTCGGCGCCGGGATGGGCGGGAAGTCTTCGCAGGTGTCAAGCGCAGCGCGCAGGGCCGCGGGCAGCCCGGCGGTGGGGCCGATGGCGGCGAAACGCTGTTTGGGGCCGGGCGGCGTGAAGTCGATGGCTGAGGACGAAATGAAAAGAAAAAGCAGGAGCCAGGATGGATTTCTGAAATAACGACAGGATCTGGACAAAAAGCCGCAATGCATTGAATTACTATTGTTCATTTAAAAAGTACGGTAAGAAATGGAAATGCCTTCAATGCGACAATAAGGACAATTTCATTTTTAGGGCGCATTTTTCACATCATCGCAATGGAACATCGTTTTACTTCCATCCTGGGTCAAAGCCCCGGGCCGCTCGGGTGATTAATTATTTGTTATGACTGGGATAAAATTCCTTGACAGCCGTTCGCCCTGAGATTGTCGAAGGGCAGCCGGCCATGCTCCCCTTTTGTCAAGTTCCAGCAAATTCTGCTCAGCGCAACCGGTCATGTGCCGGCTTTGGCTACTATCTGAAAATCACCAGCCCGATCACAATCGACGCCGCATTGGCAACCAATGACAAAATCCCCGCTTTCTTCGCGGAAACATTCAGCGTAAAATAATAAAACGCCGCCTCCACCATTACCACGCCTATCTCCCCGGTCACCACCTGAACGATATACGGCTTGACAAGTGCGGGAAGAATGAACCATAGGTACGGCAGCGTGGCGGATGAGGCGAAAATGCCCGCAAAAAGTATGCGCGCGTTCGACAGGGATGAAGCGCCCGATTTCCATAGGGCGCGGATCAAAATAAAAATCACCGCTGTCTCGGTGACAACGGTGACGGCAAGGGCAAGAAGGAACCGTAGTTCGTAGGACATGCAGCTTACCGGAACAGCGGCAGCTGCCTGTTCACGGTACCGCCGGACGTGGAAAGCCTGACCCAGTATACGCCGGAGGCCAGTCCGGCGATGGAATGGAAATAGGTGCATCCCGTGCAGCAGTTCTTGCTGAACGACAGTGCGGGCCTTCCGGCCACATCGAAGAACGTCACCGTTGCGGGACCGTCTGTAGCACCTGTCAATACGGCATAGCCGCGGTTGACGGCAAGCGACGCATTGTTCGCGCCCGCAAGGACCTTCGGCACCGGACGGATGACGCCCGAGGCCGGCGGGTCAAAGGTCTGCACCGATCGTGTGCTGTCGCTGTTGACGGATACTATCTTCGCAAGATAGACGTTGAGAGCGCCGTTCTGATAGAACAGGAGGTAATGATATCCCTCCCATACCAGCGGGTCGGTATTCGGCACGGTGCCGCCGTAGGGTACAACCGTATCGGAGAGCGCCACTGCGGGCGCGGCGCCGGCGGCTTTTTTTGCAAGCGACTGCGGGATTCCCACGCCCGTGATGCCGACCTGGTTGAAATAGTCAAGCGTGGTCCAGTAAAGTTTAAGGAAGTTGAATTTATATCCGAAGGTCAGGCAGGAATCCTTTTTTACCACATACTGGTCCACAATAGAGTTGCCCGGAGCGTACACCGCGGCGATGATCACGATGTCGGGAAAGGAATCGAGGTTGTCGATGGTGGCGCACCTGCCCACCGGGTGAAAATTCGGGTTGACGACGTCGGCGAAAAGCGGGATGTTGAAAGCAATGGTTGCAAGAATGGCGAAGAAAAGGTGATTTTTACGCATATCATATTCCTTTCCGTTAACCTGATGAAACGCTCTTGATTTATAATATACCATTATAATTGACAATTTTCATGTAAATAGTCGCTCAGATTTCTGTTGGAGTTCATTAATTAATTCATTTTTTTAGGATTTTAATGGTGGTGGGAAGTTTCCTACTCGCTTCAGCCTGCGGTGTCTTCCGCTACCCTCTCGTGGGTGCCGCAGGGTTTCGGCAGTTGCAAGCTCCAAACATCCGTTGGACGCACCCTTGTAGCGATAGACCCCGCGAAGCGGCGAAACGCCCAGATTTTCTTTATTTCCCCTGAGCTTTTTGCGGCAGAAGTTTCAACGCAGCATACAATGCAATCGCTGATAGACAAACAAGAACCATCAGAAGCAGCCAGGAACGGTAGAGCGGTCTGTAATGAGTAAACAGCGGCGCTGCGCCGATGATGAGCGCCTCGGCCGCGAGGCCGAACGAAAACGCAGGGTGGCGGGGGAACAATTCCCACAACGCGGTCAGGGTGACCGGCATGGTCAGCTGAAGCAGCACCATGCCGCCCACGGCAAGCACGGGATTCACCCAGCCAAACCCCAGCATCGGAATCGCCAGCGCCAGCGCCGACACGCTGATTGCCAGCCATCCGAACCTGTCGGAAACTATTCCTCCGAGGGCCTTTCCTGCCACGGCGGCAAGCACCAGCAGGAGGATCACGGTGTGGTGCGCCTGATAGGGTGCGCCGGCTGCAAATCCGGCAAATGACCGCACCGCGATCGAAAACAGCAACAGGATCCCGAACATTACCGGCAGGCGGACAGCCGGACGATTTGCCGTTTCGTCAATGACAATGCCGGGGTGCCCGGTGAAAATCGTCGCAAGAAATAGAATTCCGAGAATGACAAGAAACGGCCAAGCGGCAACGGGGCCGGACCTGCCCACCATGGCGCCGATAAATATGCCTATTGCACCCGGCGCGACGAAAATCCCCGGCGCGGTTGCCCGGTGCGGCGAAATCGCGAGCGAAACCGCGCCGCCGCCCACATGGAACATGGCATTGCCGGTCCCGGCCATTACAATAGCGAGCGCGGGATGGATTCTCATTGCGATAAGCGACAGGGCCGTGAGGCCCATTCCCGCGAGTGCGGTGAGCCGGTAGTCGCGAATCAGGTCGGCAAGCCAGCCGAACAGCGGTTGCGTGCCGAATGCAAGGAGATTATAAATGATGATGAAGGTGATGAATTGACTTGAGGTGAGCGGATACACCTGCACCATGCCGAAGGCGAGCGCGGCGCAAGTGGCGTCAACCGCGCCATGGGAGCATGAATAAATGCCGAGGGTCACGGAATTCTGGAGACGGGAGTTCATGAGGAAAAAATATACTGCGAAAGGGGAATTCTATTAAAAAATATATGGTTTTTGCATATATTTACAGATAGGGAGAATAACAAAATGCCTTTTATGGCCCGCCCTCCAAACCTCCCCCGCCGGGAAGACTTTCAATGGTGGCACCGGCAATCATAATAATAAAACTCCCCAAAACCGGTCGAGGCTAAATGAGAAAAAAACTTTTCATCACTCTCGCCTTGGTTTGTATCGTCCTCTGTCCTTTCTCATCACATTCCCAGGACATCGACCTCAGCGGTGTGGTGGTTGACATGCACAATACGCCTGTCCAGGGTGTTGCCGTTTTTCAATTCTCCGAAGGTTTATTGATTTTTCCCCGATGACTTATAAACCTGTAAGTGCCCGGGCCACACCGACAAGATTTGAAATCTCTCTCATTCTCCGCCCCTTACATCGCCATTCCCCATGCGCGCGCGAGGTGGAATATTCCGCTCAGCAGCGCGCACACGGCAAGCGCCGAGGCGAACACCGTCCCCATCACCATGAGCGAGGCGCGTGCGCCGAGTTCCTTGACAAGCGTGAAGAACGATGCCACGCACGGCGTGTACAGCACCATGAACAGGCAGGCGACCACGAACTGCGCGGCTGTAAGCCCGAACGGCGCGAGCAGCGCGATGGAAACGTCCTTGCGCAAGAATCCCAGGATGAGCACCGGTGCGATGCCGGCCGGAAGGCCGAGTAAAAACGACACCGGTCTTCCGGTGGCTTCCGAAACGATCCTGATAACCGACAGGGCATCGAGGACATTGATGACGAGCACGCCGGCGGCGATCATGGGAAGCACCTCGCCGAAATACTCCCGAATCCTGATCCACAGTTTTTGCGCCATGAGCCCCGCCGACGGCGGCCGGTACTCCGGAATCTCGAGGAAAAGCTCCGGCGCTCCGCCTTTTGTCAATTTGTTGAGCGCCGCGTTGACGCCGATCGCCAGCGCGAGCAGGATGCCGAAGACCGCGGCAACGACGGCCGTGCCGTACCGCATGCCGAGCGAGACGATCATGGCGCTCTGCGGCAGGCAGGGCGCGCTCATGAGCACGAGCGACACCGTGAGGATTTTTTCGCGCCTCGTGGTGAGCGTCCGGGCGGCGAGCAGCGCCGGGACCTTGCACCCGAGGCCGAGCATCACCGGTATCGACGAATAGCCGTGGAGGCCCAACCGGTGGAAAAACGTGTCAAGCACCACGGCGAGCCGCGGAAGGTAGCCGATGTCCTCGAGCAGGCCGAACAAGAGGTAGAACGAAACGAAATAGGGGAACACGAGCACCACCGCGATGTAAACGCCGGTGGTGAGCATGCCGAACGAGGCAAGCGGGTCTGCGCCGCGGCCAATCAGCAACTCGCGAACCAGCGTCCAGGGGATGTGGCCGCACAACCCCAGGATAAAGGGATGGTAGAAGCGCCCGAACAGCGGCCCGCACACGCCATTGACAAGCGCTTCTCCCGCCATGCGGACGATGATGAACGTCGCGGCAAGAACGGCGCAGGCGAAAACAAGGCCGCCCACGGGATGGAGCGTGAAGTCTCCCAGCATTTCAAGCGGCGTGTGGTGGCGGTGCGACAGCCGCTGGACCCTGTTCACGATTCCGCCGATGGTCGCCCATGCATCGGCCGGATTTCCCAGCGGGCGGCCCGCGGCCGCGCGCGGGAGCGCGTCGACAAGCGCGTGCATGCCCTGGCCGCGCAGGGCGCTTGCCGTGACCACCGGAACGCCGAGGATTTCTTCAAGCAGGGACGCATGGATGAAAATCCCCTTGTGCGCCGTGTCGTCCCAGAAATTGAGGCACACCACCATGGGCTTTTCCCTTGCGAGAAGGCCCAGGGTAAGGTTCAGGTTGCGTTCCAGGTTGGTCGCGTCGAGAACGTTGATGATGATGTCGCTGTTGTCAATGATCGCGAGCGCGGTTTCGTCGGCATGGGACAGCGCCTCGAGCGAGTACACGCCCGGCCCGTCGATGAGCTCGTACGCCGCACCTTCATGGTCGAACCGGGCCGTCCTGACGTCCACGGTTGTGCCGGGGTAGTTGGCAGAGATCACGCCCACGCCGGTGATGCGCGAGAAAACAAGGCTCTTGCCCACGTTGGGATTTCCGACGATCGCCACTTTCTTCACGGCAGGAGGCCCTTTTCTTTAATGTCAAGAGGCTGGACGATCACCTTGAGCGCCATTCCGTAGCCGATGGCGAACCGCGTGGCGCCTTTTTCCAGGATCACGGGCCCCCGCATCGGCTCAGACCGTTTCTTCACGATAACGGCACCCGGCGCGACCCCCATGGCGGCAAGCCTGCGGGCAGCCTTTCCATCTCCCTGCACGGCAACGACACGGGCCGACGTTCCGTCGCAGAGCCTCGCCACGTTGGGAAACGCCGCGTTCCTTGCCGCACTCGCCGAGCCGCCGCGTCCTTTCCGCATGCGAATGGCGGCATCCACGCAGGCCCTGATCACCCTCGGCACTTTCATCTGCGCCCCCCTGCTCCTCGCGAACCCGGCGCATAGGGCCGCCGCGCGCCGCGCCTGAGGTCCTTCCTGCATCTGCCGCAGGTGCCGTACAGGTTCATCCGGTGGGAAACGGGCAGGAAACCGTACCGCTTGACAAGCCGCTCCTGCAGCAGTTCGATGTCCGGGTCCACCACCTCCACGAACCTGCCGCAGGTCGTGCAGATGAGGTGGTCGTGATGGTCATGGCCGTACAGGTGTTCGTACCGCGTGGTGCCGTCCTCGAAGTTTATCTCCCTGCACAGCCCGGCCTCGGCCAGGAGCTTGAGGGTGCGGTACACGGTGGCATACCCGATGCCCGGATGCTTTGCCTTCACCGCGTCCCAGAGCTCTTCGATGGTGAGGTGCCTCTCGATGCCGAGAAAAACTTCCAGGATCTGTTCCCGCGGCTTGCTGTGCCGCAGGCCCTTGCCCGCCATGAATTGTTCCAACACCGCATTTTCTTTCACGATCCGTCCTTGGTATTGAAAATGATTTTCATTATCAATTATATATGATGTTGGAGGAAATGTCAATTATAATGATGATTGATTGTGCGAATTATTCCCTGACATGAAGACGGATAAAAGCCTGCAGGGATCGGAAAGAAGATTCGGCGGTTACCTATTGTCAGTTAACGTTGAATCAATTGTAAGACTATGAACCCGGGCCAGCGCCCCAGGCCATACGGCTGACCTTTACTTTTTTCTCGATCCAAAAGTCCGGTCGGCGCCGCTGCGGTTACTCCGGACTCCGCCGCCGCGCAGGCAGGACTGAAGGGGAAACTAAAGCGAATTGTCATTTCATTCCCTGAGGTAAGGTAATTGCGCTTCGTGCTTTTTATTATGCCGTTTGCCTCATGCCGCCCCCAAATCGCCCGGTCGTCGGGTAGCCGCTTTTAAGCGGCGTATCGAGACGCAAGGCATCGGGCGGTCCGGCAACGAGGCCGAGGGCCGAGCCCAGAAGGAGGGCCGACCCTCGCAGGCGCGTTACGCCAGTGAGGGGAACGCTCTCAATATTCTTATTTATCAATAATAGTCGTCACGGCTTGAACACGATGGCACTGTTGCCGTCGGTCCGTATAAGAACGAACCCGCTGTCGCTTTTCACCGCGTAGTATTCACCGTCAAAATTCTCGATGCCGGTTTCTTTCAGCACCAGCGTCGGTTCGCTCCGGTCAAAATTCTGAATGAATTTTTCTTTAAGCTTGGCCGGACGCGCCTTTTTTCCCTTGCCTTCCATGGTCCTGAGGTTGAAATCGAAGGCATCCAATTTCCGAACGTCAAGCTTCCATTTCATTTTAAGACTTGCCACTTTGGAGAGATCGGGCCCCAGGCCCGCCACGGTTATCCTGGCAAAGGTCGTATCGACGGTGGCAAGTGGCTGCTGAGACGGAACATTGAAGTGTTTGAACAGCCACGGGATCACCCGGACCGTTCTGACCTTTGTGGCGACGTTACCGGCCTTGTCCGCCGCGGAATAGGCAATGGTGTAGGTGCCCACCGTTTTCGCGTCAACCGCCCCGCTCGTTGTTATGTTTGTCAACTTTCCGTCTCTATTGTCAATGGCCGTTGCGCCCATCTCAACATATTGCTCGCCTCGTGCCACCGTGACCGCGCTGTCGCCGCGGAGCGTTATGACCGGCGCGACCGTATCGGCCGCTTCGACGTTCACCCGCCGGACCACCGACGCGCTGTTGCCGGCCGCATCGGTCGCGGCATAGGTGACGTAATACGTTCCGGGAACGGTCGTATTCACCTGGCCGCTCACGATGATGGACTTGGTGAGGTTGCCTCCGACGTCGTCGTGCGCGATTGCGCCAGGGTCGGTGAAAGAGCCGGCACGGGTGCTTATGGTCACCACGCTGTCGCCGTTCAGCGTGACGACCGGAGGAACTTTGTCGGAAGCGGCCCTCGCCTTTGAAAAAAAGTCGCTCAGATTTATCACCAGCGACAGGCGGTGCTCGCTGCCAGTTGATAAATCGGAATTTGAGGCCCCCTTATAGGCGTATTGGAACGAATAACCGTTGAACGTGACCCCGGCGCCAAAGGCAAGTCCATACGCGTTCAGCGAATTGTAGAGCATGCCGTTGCCGCCGCAGCGCACCGCGAATTCGAATTGCTTGTACAGCAGCGTATATTCGAGGCCGCAAAACATTTTAAGGTTGCTGGTCACGCCCAATGACTGGTCGTAGTCGCGGTTCAATTTGTACTCTCCGTCGACATCGACGATTATCCGGTGCATGCCGTTGATGATTCCGGTATATCCGGCGCCCAGGCGGAATTCGGGATCGACGTTTTCTTCTTTTACGTCGGCAGCGATATTGCGGGCCATGAGGCCGAGGCTGAAGCCAAAGGGAAGGCGGGTAAGCAGGCCGACGTCGAGGCCCAGGCCGCTGCCGCCGTAGTCGGAGGCGCTGTAGTAGAACCGGTTGACGGTGAGGCCGATGCTCGGCTGTTCGAAGATCAAAAAATGCCCGCATATCTGACGGCCGTAGCTTAAAGAGATGGTCCCCTCGCTTGCGTGGGTCGTGCTGGCCGGCGCATTGGCGACACTGTCCCAGCCCTGCTCCAGTTTCATGCTTGTCAACAGCCAGCCCGCGCTTAATACCCCCACATTCCGCAGCGGCACGACCGCCGAAAGATAGTTTGTGTTCAGATTAGTGACGTCCTGGAAGATCCAGTTCGATTCCATGAGCGAAACGTTCGCCTGGTACGACAGCCCTGCGGGGTTCCAATACCCGGCGCTGGGATCGTCGGCGATCGCCACGTACGCGCCGCCCAGGCCGTAGCCGCGGGAACCGATCATGAGATCGACCTGGGAAGCATGGACAAGGGCTGCGCAGGCCGCGGCGAGCGAAAGTCCGGCTTTCATCATGAATGATTTTCCAAGTCTCATATTTTTCGCCTCCTCTTATTTCACCAGGAAGACGGGTTTGCGGATGACGGTCACCTTGCCGGTTGCGCCGTTCTTAAAATAGAAAACATAAACGTACGCTCCCGCGCCTGCGAACCTGTTTGCGGAATTCACGCCTCTCCAAACCACGGAAAACGAGCCGGGAACCACTCTGGTGTTTTTCGGAACAAGTTGGACCACGAGGTCGCCGATAAGATCAAGAATATGCAGCGACACTTCTCCTGAATCAGGCACCTGATAGGTGAGCGTCGCGCCCCTGCTGGATGAGACTGGATTCTCAGACCAGTAGGCATTGATCCCGGCCTGCCGTCCGAGGGAGGGCGCGCTCGCGAGGGCGCATCGTGCAGCCGCCGAAGTGTCGCTGCCCGCCGAATTCGTGACGATGACCCGGTAGCTTCCCGTGTCGCCGTACGCGACACCCTTGATCGTATAGACGGAATCCGCCGCGCCTGAAAGGGTCGCGCCGTTTTTGATCCACCGATACGCAAGCGGCCGTGTGCCGGTCGCCGACACTTTGAAGACAACGGTGTCGCCGAGCCTGGCGGCCGTGTTCGATACCGGCTGGAGGACGATCTTGGGCTTGACAATGGTCACTGTGCCATTCTCAACAGTCAACGTGGCCGCCTCGGAGGTGTCTGCGCCGTATCGGTTGGACGCGATCACGCGGTAAAGGCCCGAATCGGCGCCGGTTGCCGTTGGAATGACGAGATTTCGCAGGGAATCGCCGACAAGGGCAAGCCCGTTTTTCTGCCATTGATACGTTACCGGGTCGGCGCTGAGAACGCTTACCGAGAAGGAAGCCGTGTCCCCGGCCTGAACGGTTATTGAAGCGGGATTCACCGTGATGATGGGCAGGTTGCCTACCGAGGATTTCGGCAGGACCGACAGTCTTGCCGCACTGGAACTGTCGCTGCCCCAATTATTCGAAACAGCGGCCCGAAAGACGCCCGAATCCGAGAGCGCCGCGGCGGGAATCCTGTACATCGCGTTCGTCGCGCCGGGAATAGGTAATCCGTTCTTCTGCCACTGATACGAAAGCGGGGTGGTGCCTTTTGCGGCAACCGTAAAAATCACCGAGTCGCCGACGATCGCCGTGACGGAAGACGGCTGCCTGGTGATGACCGGTTTGTCAACGATGACCAGGGGCGCGCCGCGGGAGGTGTCGGCACCGTAGCCATTCGAAACAATGGCCCGGTACACGCCGGAATCGGCCGCGGACACCGCGGCAAGGGAAAAAAATGCGCTGGTTGCGTTAACAAGAGAGACTCCGTTCTTCTGCCATTGGTATGACAGCGGTGCCGCACCCGATGCAATTACCGAGAAGGATGCCGCTATTCCCGTTACGGCGGTATCGGGCGACGGCTGCGCGGTGATGACGGGTGGTGTGCCTGAACCGGATGACGGCACCACGGTCAGCTTCGCCGCAACCGACGTATCGCTTCCCCACTGGTTCGACACGATGGCGCGGTAGAACCCGGAATCGTACATCGCCACCGGGGCGATGAGATAATGTGCGGCAGTGGCGCCGCCGAGCGTCAATCCGAATTTCTGCCATGCATAGGACAGAGGTCCCGTTCCGATGGCCACGACGGTGAATGAAACAGAATCGCCCACCTGCACCGTTCTGGACGCCGGGTCAATAGTGATCTGCGGCCGTATGAATACCGTCAGTGATGCCTGAAGGGAGGTATCCGCACCGTACCTGTTTGACACGATCACGCGATACCGGCCGGAATCGGTCGGCGATGCGGACCCAATGGCATAG
Organism: Chitinivibrionales bacterium; assembly: GCA_035516255.1. Classification (NCBI taxonomy): domain Bacteria; kingdom Pseudomonadati; phylum Fibrobacterota; class Chitinivibrionia; order Chitinivibrionales; species Chitinivibrionales bacterium. Next base: position 27,063 of record DATJAL010000016.1, read on the forward strand.
CTCGAGGCGTTCGCCCCGGCTATGGGTGCGCCGTTTTTCTGCCATTGATATATGAGAGTGTCGCTACTGGTTGCCGTCACCGAAAACGCCGCCCTTGCCCCCACCACCACCGCCTGCGAGGCAGGCTGCGTCGTTATGACAGGTTTACTTCCCGAAACGGGCTTCGGCTTTACCGTCAGGAACGCGGCCTGCGATGTGTCGCTGCCCCAGTTGTTCGAGACAATGACGCGGTAGTTCCCCGAGTCACCCAAGGCGACGCCGGCCTTCAGATAGGTAGGACTTGTTGCGCCTGCAATGACGGCCCCGTTTTTCTGCCATTGATAAGTAAGAAGCCCTGTGCCGCCGGCGGTCACGGAAAATAACACGGTATCGCCGACCATCGCGGTCCGCGAGGACGGCTGGCTGGTGATGAGTGGCCGCTGTACCACGGTTAAATGAGCGGGGTTCGAGGCAACCGAGCCCGCGCTGTTCGAAACCACGACCGTGTAATTTCCGGAATCGCTCAGCGCCGCCGCGGGGATCGTGTAGCCCGTCGTGTCCGCGCCTGCAATGTTCACCCCGTTTTTTTGCCATTGAAAAGAAATCATGCCCCCGCCGGTGCTCGCCGTAACGATGAATGTCGCGGTCTGACCAACCAAAACGGTCAAAGGAGATGGCTGCTGGACAATCACTGGCTTCTGCTGTGCGGGATTGCCTGTTACATACAAAACGGCCTCCGCCGAGGTGTCTTTACCAAAGGGATTGGTGGCGATCAGCCTGAAAGCCGCGCCTGAATCGCTTGTCTGCGCCGACGTAATGATATAATAGAGGTTTGTGGCGCCGGCGATGTCCGCTCTGTTGCGCTGCCATTGGAAGGTGATCGGGGCGCTGCCGCTTACCGTGGCGGTAAACATCGCCGGGTTGCCCTGCACGACCGCAACCGACAGCGGATCGGTCGTGATGTTCGGCTTTTGTCCCACCCTCAGGACGGCGGCTGCTGACGAATCCCTGCCGAAACCGTTGGTGACTGTCACGCTATAATACCCTGAATCTGCAAGCTGCACTGAAGCTATGGTATACAAAGGGGAAACTGCCCCGCGTATCCTTGCGCCGTTTTTATACCATTGATACGCCAGCGGCGCCGTGCCGCTGGCCGCCACGGAAAACTGGGCCATCGTGCCTACCGCGGCCGATATTGAAACGGGCTGCTGAGTTATCGTCGGTTTTTGTCCGATCACAGTCAGGCGGCCGGTGCTTGATGTATCCCTGGCATAAGCGTTTGCGGCAATCACTCGGTACATTCCCGTATCGGCGAGAGCGGCAGCCGTCACCGTGTAGCTTGACAAGGTCGCTCCGGCAATGTTTCTCCATGCGGCGGGACCGCCTGGAAAACCAGCGATGAAGCGCTGCCATTGATAGGTCATCGGCGCCGCGCCCCAGGCGGTGACCGAAAGTGTGATGGAACTGCCCGCATTGACAGATGTGTCCCTGAGATCGTTCTGGAAAACGATTCCCACAACGGTGAGGGTCGCCTTGTTGGAAGTGACACTGCCCGCGGCGTTGCTGACAATGACCGTGTAACTTCCTGGGCTGCCGTATCCAATGTTATCGATTGCCAAAGCGGAACTCGTGGCTCCTGGAATATCGGTCCCGTCTTTCTGCCACTGGTACGAGAGCGGCGAGCCGGTGGCCGATACCGTGAACACCACCGACCCTCCGAGATACATGGTCTGGGAGACGGGCTGGACCGTGATCGAAGGACTTTGCACCACCACCAGATTGGCAATAGCCGACGTGTCCCGCTGAATCCTGAATCCGCCCGGGCCACCGGTAAACTTTGAAACGATCACGAAATAGGCGGCGGCATCGGTCAGGGCCGCGGCCCTGATGGTGTAGGTGGCGGCTCCGGTTCCCGGCCCAGTGATGAGCGCGCCGTTCTTGTACCATTGATACAGGTAGGGCCCGCCCGCCGCCACGCCGACGGTGAATGACGCCGGTTGACCCACTTGAACGGTGTCGGACTGCGGCTGCTGCGTTATGATGGCCTGGGCGCGGGCCTGGAGAACGACCGCGAAAATCAGAAACAGGGACGATAAAACCTTTTTTTCCATAATTTCCCCTTTAAGCGTATCTGCGTCCTGAAAATTCGAAGATGGAGAGCGCTGACAAGCGAGACTTCTTGACACCGGGAGATTTTTCCCTGCCGCGGCGCCACCCGCCCCATTCCGCGGCCGTTGACATAATTATAATTTGATGATTTCGTTTTGTCCAGTAATTAATATTGTCAAATCATACTTAACAAAACATAGTAGAAATGGGCATTCCCCCGCCTCGCACCTTCGGGCGAGGCGGGGTCGGTTCTCCTTCCGGTCTCGCCTTCGGCTCGGGCTGCCACGGCGCGAGGCCGCTCCGCGGGGCGCCGGGCAGCACCGCGCTCCAGCGCGGCCTCCAGTCGCCCCTAACGCGCAGCATCAAGTCAAATCCGGCATTTTTCTTTCCCCCTTATCAAGGGGGAAACCGCCGGAGGCGGAGGGGGATGTACCGCAATGGTTGCGTTGCACACGGGATTTCGCGGAATACTTACAGAATGACTGCGAAGGTCAACTACCCATTTTTGGATTAATCCTTGCGTGTTTCAATCCATCAATTATCGTTTTTACCAGCACAAGAACAATCGCCAGAGCGGCGGGTGAATAAGATGCCATCGAGCTTAAAGTAAAAAGGAAAAAGCCGAACAAAACGACCATCTGCATCATAAGCACCATGGAATATGGCCTGAACATCAAGTTTACGGAAGTCGCCTTTTTGTATTCCCTGCCAACAAGGTAATGCTGGATAAACGATACTCCGTGGCTGACAAGAAGAGCAAGCACTGTTAGCTTAATTTGAAACGGCAGTATCTTCCACATGTACAGGTCAACATTGTAAATCGACTGTATGGGCGCCAGAAATGCCGGCCATGCGGTCCCCATGAGAGACGCAGCTTCTATTCCATTGAGGCCCTTTACTACAAATAATATAAAAAAACCTTGAGCCCCAGTATATGCCCCGTAATGGATTATAAAAATTAGCAAATCGAAAATCTTCACAGGTTTATTTTTGGTTTTAAGTGGGGCGGCAAGGATGATCATCAAAATGTTATAAAAACCGATTACCAGATTTTCTATCCAATACAGGGCGACAATTGAAAAGACATCCCATTTCAGAAACAGCACGCCAAAGACAGGGAGTAGGTTTGCCACGATCAGAATGGCTATGCTCAAATCAAACCGATATCGTTCTGCAAAATTTTCAGACAGGGATTTTTTCATTTTAGGTTCTCGGCTTATCCACAAATCTGCAAGTAAAATTCCCCAATTATTGCGAACCTGGGCCAGAGCCCCAGGCCACACAGTTAACATAACTTTTTCTGCGCTAAAAGCCCGATCGGCGCAACCACAGTATATTGATACACCGGGATCCGCCGCCGCGTTAGGTGGACCGCAGGGTGCGCCGGAGCGCATTGCCGCCTGACCACGGCCCGAAGGGCCATCGTGGCAGTGCGGCAACGAGGCCGAATGGCCGAGCCCGTAGGGAGACCGACCCCTTGTAGAGTCGCACGGCTGTGCGCCTCTACAAGGGGGAACGCCCAACTCTTTTTTATTATCTTCTCTTACATCAAAATTATTAATCTCTTGTTTGTACCGCCTCAATATGCCCGATTGCTCCGGTCGCAATATTTGCCGCGTTCGCCTCATCGGTGTCAATGTGCATTGCCAATCTAAACTGTGGATTAACTCTTATGAGCACGTCGCCGAAAATGAGCTCGCGGTCGCCCTCGACGCGCACGCGCACCTTGAACTTGTCGCGCAGCCCGAACTTGAGCGCGTCCTCGGTTGACATGTGGATATGGCGCAGCGCGCAGATCACGCCTCTCGGGATGGTGATCGGGCCGGCCGGCCCCTCGATGGTGATGCCGGGCGTGTTCTCCAGGTCGCCCGACTCGCGGATGGGCGGGTGGATGCCGAGCTTGAACTGCTCGGTCATGGCGATCTCCACCTGGGTCTCCTTGCGCTCGGGCCCGAGCACGCGCACGCGCTCAACGCGGCCCTTGGGCCCCACGAGGTTCACGCTCTCCCTGCACGCGAACTGGCCGGGTTGCGACAGTTCGTGCTCGGGCGTGAGGCTGTGGCCGGCGCCGAACAGCGCCGCGACGTGCTCGACTGACAAATGCACGTGATGCGCCGACACCTCGATGGGCACCGGCGTGTTTTTCTGCGTCTGGATGATGTCGCCGATGTAGCCCGACGACACGGCGCGGACGGTCTCGCGCGCGATCATGCGCTCCTCGTCGGTCGGCACCACCAGGATGCGCACGGCCGAGCCGTCGGTTGATATGTCGGAAATCTCCTTGAACCCGTCGGCGCTCCTGTTTTTCTTTTCGTCAAGGTCTATGCCCATGTGCGCCAGGCCCTGGCACGCGAGGCTGCGCACGCCCGCGCTCCCCTGCCCGATGCCGCCGGTGAAGATGAGCGCGTCGAGCCCCTGCATGGCCGCCACGTACGCGCCGATGTACTTGCGGATCTGGTAGCAGAACGTCTTGTAGGCAAGCAGCGCGCGGTGATGTCCCTGCTGCGCGGCCTTCTCGATTTCCCGCATGTCATTGGTGATGCCCGACATTCCCAAGAAGCCGCTCTTGTTGTTGATGAGCTTTTCCAGTTCGTCGGCCTCCATGTGCTCGGTGCGCATCAGGTGGATGAGGATGCCCGGGTCAAGGTCGCCGCTGCGCGTTCCCATGATGAGCCCCTGCGTGGGGGTGAACCCCATGGTGGTGTCCACGGACCGGCCGTGGTCCACCGCGGCCAGCGACGCGCCGTTGCCGAGATGGCATGAGATGATTTCGAGCCCGTTGAACGACCGCTTGAGGAACTCCGCTGCCTTGAGCGACACGTACAAATGCGACGTGCCGTGGAACCCGTACCGCCGGATTTTTTTCTCTTTGTAAAGTTCGTAGGGCAGGCCGTACATGTAGGCGTACGGCGGCAGCGTGTGGTGGAACCCGGTGTCGAACACGGCCACGTGCGGCACGTGCGGAAACAGGTTCATGGCCTCGCGTATGCCCACGAGGTTCACCGGGTTGTGTAGAGGCGCGAGCGTCGCGGCCTCCTCGATGGCGGCAATTACTTCCTTCGTAATGACAACCGGTGTGGTGAGTTTGTCGCCGCCGTGCACCACGCGGTGGCCGACTGCCGTGATGTCGGCGGCGCTTTCCATGGCGCCGACCGCCTTTGATGAAAGCGCGTCCATCATGGCGAGAAACGCCTCCTTATGGCCGCCCGGTTTCGGTGCGGCCACCGACACTTCCTTGTCCGCCACGCGGCAGGTGTGTTTCGCCCCCTCGTCGCCGATCCGCTCGATTGCCCCGCGCACCACTCGCGCCTCGTTCGCCGTGTCGAACAGCGAGTACTTGAGCGACGACGAGCCGCAATTGACAACCAGTAATTTTGACGGCGTGTCGGTCGAAAGCTTGAGGCCGTACGGGTCGTCGCTTTTCTGCAGCGCCTCGGCCGCCAGGTTGTGCACCGTGGCCCACTGTGCCATGCGCTCGCTCAGCTCCCGCGAAAGGTAGCGTATGGCGGGCGGATAGGTGATGAGCGCCGTGGAAAAAAGCTGTTGCGGAATGAGAAGCGCCTCGCAGCGCGTGATGCCGATGACGTTGGCAAGCGTCTGGTTGCCGGTCATCAGGGAGATCTCGCCGAAAATGTCGCCCGCCTCCATCTTCGAGAGCTGCACCTTGCGGCCGGTGTTGTCGGTGACCGCGGCCTCGGCCGTGCCCGAAAGGAGCACGCCGAGAAACCTTCCCTCCTCACCGAACTCGATGACCGCCTCGTTTCCCTCGAACGTGCTGAGCCGCGAGCCGTCGATCAGCTCCCTGAGCCGCTCTTCGGGAAAGCCCTTGAACAATTCGACTTTTTCCTGGAGGAATTTCAGCAGTTCCTGCGTTTCCATAGTATAATCCTTGTGAGATTGTTGCCGTTTCTGGCTGGAAAAACTATAAGTGTAATTATTATACGATGGGCAAGGCTGGGAAACAAGATAATGTAATGTAAAATAATTCTGGTGGGGGACGTCTCCCCCTGGGGTGCGGCTTCCGCCGCCTTCTTGTCAAAAAAGAAACCAAGATGGCGGTGGCGATCCGCACCCACACCCCCTCTTTGGCGCCGGAGTCTTGTGGTGTGCGGAGACCCGGGTGGCTAGCGTTCCTTATGTGATAAGCCCAGCTTACCCGGCGGAAGAAGAACATACTATATCGGCAGAAGGCATTCTGCTGGTTCTGATTTATCAATCCGCAATCCACAATCCACAATTCTTCTCACCCTCTCACCTTCGCAATACTCACATTCACAAACCCCGTCTCCCGTGCCACGTCCATGATCTGGATGATCTTGTCGTACACCACCCTGTTGGTCGCGGCGATGATGATGTCCTCGCACCCGGGCTTGTCTTTATACGCATTCCTGATTTTCATCAGCCCGCATTTGAGCTCGTCGTATGCGGAAAGCGGCCGCATCTCATAGAGCCCCGCGATATCGGCCGGCGCCCTTCTCAGTGAATTCTCCAGAAGATAAACGGCGTCATTCAAACTGGCTGAAGAGACGGGTTTGATCTCATTATTGACAAGCAAGATATTCCCGTTTTTCAAGTACAGTGATTTGACGACCTCGTTTGTGCTGTGATTTTTTGCATACAGCAGTATCTCCTGTTTCTGGTATTGCTTTGCATCCTTGTCATGCGGTGTCCTAAAATCGGCGGGACTGACCTCCTCCATCGTTACCTTGCTTCTGTCGCCCTTTGCGGCAAAGGAATGGAATTCCTTGTAGTAAAGGCTCGGCAGAAACCCGTTGTTCGAGCCGATGGTCAGGGTGGACTCTGAAATAAAAACGGTGAGCCCGATATCGTTTTTTTCCGGTTGCGGCCTTTTTGATATCGAATCGGTGTTTGCACCGCCATGGCTGTTGGTGAACGTCACCACCGCGATTTTTGAGAACTCCGCCGAAAGCATAAGCACTGGAATAAGCACCACGAGAAAATTGATAAAGGGTTTGAGGTCAACCTGCATTTCGTGGCTTTCCTGCAGGTCGGTCTGGCCGTGGCTTGCAAACATAGGTACCTCCTTGAAAATGTCGGCATTCTTCCTTAATTTTGTTTTCAATTAAACAACGTTTAGTTGAACCGCAATGTTACAGTGATTGCTTCTAGGGACATGTCACTCCCGCGAAAGCGGGAATGACATCGGCGTCATTTCATGCTTTTTTGTCATCACGAGGTCATAACATAACTCCGCATTGCGTCAATCGGGCGTTTCAACCTATATTTTCAAAGCCGCCCGGTATCTCGCGGCATCCCGATTGAAAGGGCACCTATGAAATCCATCATGACCTTCACCCTATTTTGTCTCGTTTGCATTTTCCTTCCCTGCCGCGCCGGCGAAGACGAATCCGTGACCCTTTCCGACGGCCGCACGCTTATCCTCCACGACAACTACACGTGGGACATCAAGGGCGGCGGAACGGGGCTTGCCGGCGACATCACCGTGAACGTGTACGGCGACAAGAACATCGTGCTCCACGAAAACAGGACATGGGACTTTGCGGACAGCGCTGGAAACCCGGCGCCGCGAAAAATTTCGCACCTCACTACGGTTTCGGCAACGGCCACGGCCGGCCGCCCGTCGCTGCTCGATGCGCGCGACGCGGCCAGGCAGGCGGCGATAAAAAAAGTCGCGGACCAGCTCATGCCTCGGGTCGACGACGGCTCCCTGTCGGAGGACACCCTGCTCGTCTGCGTGGGCCGGGTGGCCAACCCGGTCACGGTGAAACAGACGAACGCAAAGAAGAAAGGGTATACCGTCACCCTCAAGATCTCGCTTACAAAAGGGGAAATAGATGGCATCATGGACTGCGCCCGGCCGCAGCAAGGGACTAAATAGACCGTCGAGCTTTTGACAAAGGGAACGTTCAAAAATTTCTTGCAGGCGGATTTCCACATATCTATATTCTTATTAATCAAATCGCCCATTCCGTTGTGACATAATCGTGTTTCTAAGGGGAGTTCTTATGGCAAGGATAAGCAAGCAGCAATTGATCAAACTGCAGGCCAAATACAAGACCGACGATGCGATCGGCAACCTATTCGGCATCACGCGCCAGGCCGTGCACCAGCTGCGGAACAAATACGACATCTGCCCTTTGGAAGACAAGCACTGCGAGCGCAACCAGGACATCTCAAAGGCCTACAAGTCGGGCATCGCCGGCACCAGGCTGGCCAAGAAATTCAGGATGTCGGTTTCACAGGTGTACCGCATCATCCGCGGCGAAACGCCGAGCAGGAACGGGAGACGGAAAAAATAGCCAAAGCAGCGCACATCGTTGTGAAAGCCCTTTTGGCCGCTCCCCAAAAGGGCTTTTGTTTTCTGTTATTCCCTTGTATATTGGTTTTCATTGAAAGGAGGCATTCATGAAAATGCATCATTCGGTAGCGGGTCTTTTACTTTTTTGCATCGCCGCATTCTGCGGCCCAAAGGGAGGTACCATGTCCATCACGGTGACGAGCACGGCGTTCGGTTCAATGCAGCCCATCCCCCGGAAATACACCTGCGACGGCGAGGACGTTTCGCCGCCGCTTTCATGGAGCAATGTCCCGAAAAACGTGAAGAGTATTGCGCTCATCTGCGACGATCCGGACGCGCCCGCCGGCGACTGGGTGCACTGGGTGTGCTACGACATCCCTCCCACGGTTGATTCCCTTCCCGAAGCCGTACCGCACGGCGACATCCTTGCCTGCGGCGGCAAACAGGGCACCACCGATTTCCGCAAGATCGGGTACGGCGGGCCCTGCCCTCCAGGCGGCACGCACCGTTATTTCTTCAAGATGTATGCCCTTGACATCATGCTCAACCTTCCTGCGGAAAAGACCAAGAAGGATATCCTCAAGGCCATCAAGGGGCATGTTCTCGCGCAGGGAGAGCTGGTGGGCACCTATACCAGAAATCGATGACGGAAAGGGCGGCTGTTACTTTGGCGCAAAGGGTAAATTATTTTATAGCGGCATTTAAACCTGTTGGAAGAAAAAAACATCAGGACTTTACATTATGTCAAAAAAAATAAATGTAGGAATTCTCGGCGCGACCGGCTACACCGGCATCGAGCTGGTCAAACTGTTTGCGTCGCACCCATTCGTACACATCGCCTTTGTGTCGTCGCAGTCGTACGCGGGCCAGAAACTGAGCGCTGTGTTTCCGCAGACAAAAGGCGTCTGCGACGACGTGCTGATGGCGCCCGACAAGACGTTCGACACCGGCGTTGACTGCGTTTTCTCCTGCCTGCCGCACGCGACCTCGGCCGGCATGCTCATGCCGTTCATCACCAGGAACGTTCGGGTCGTCGATCTGAGCGCGGACTTCCGGATCAAGGACCCGAAGGCGTACGAGCAATGGTACAAGACCGAGCACCCCTGCCCGGAGCTCCTTGAGGACGCGGTGTTCGGGCTGTGCGAGCATTACCGGGACCGGATCGCGAAGGCGAAGATCGTGGCCAACCCCGGTTGCTATTCGTCAAGCATCATGCTGCCGCTGCTGCCCCTGTTCAAGCACAAGGCCGTGCAGCTGTCGCTCGTGATCGCCGATTCGAAGTCGGGCGTGAGCGGCGCGGGCCGGTCGCTCAAGCTCACGAGCCATTTTGCGGAGGTGCACGAAAATTTTTCGGCCTACGCGATCGGCCACGCGCACCGGCACATCGCGGAAATCGAGCAGGAGTTTTCGATTGCGGCAAAAAAACCCGTGACCATCACCTTTTCGCCGCATCTGCTGCCGACCAACCGGGGCATTCTTTCCACCATTTACCTTTGCGTGAACAAGACCGCGGCCGAATGCCTTGACATTGTGAAAAACGCCTATGAGAACGAGCCGTTCATCCGGATGCGCGAGCCGCAGGACCTGCCGTGCATCGCCGGCGTGGCGCACACCAACTTCTGCGACATCACCTTTACGGACGGGGAAAACGGCCGGCCCGTGATCGCGGTGTCGGCGCTTGACAACCTGGTGAAGGGCGCCAGCGGCCAGGCCGTGCAGAACATGAACATCATGTTCGGGTTCCCGGAGACCACAGGATTGCTTTAAAAAACATCACCACGGAGACGCGGAGAGCACGGAGAAAGACAAAATAGAGTTGGAAGTTGGAGGTGGAGAGTTGAAAGTTAAAAACAAACCATGGTCTTTGCTTTCAACTTCCACCTTTCGACTTAAAACCATCTATTAAGAAAAAAAGGGAAGTTAAGTGGAAACCGTTTGTATCAAAATTGGCGGCTCGACGCTCGACGCAACGGGCTTTTGCGCGGACTTCGCGAAAAGCATCGCGGCGATTTTGCGGGACTTTTTTCCGGTGATCGTACACGGCGGCGGCAAGGACATCGGCAGGCAGCTCGACCTTCTCAAAAAGGAATACAAATTCGTTGAGGGCATGCGGGTCACCGACGCCGAGACCGTGGGCACGGTGCAGATGGTGCTGTCGGGCGACGTGAACAAACGGTTGGTGAATAGCCTTGAGACCGCGGGCGTGCACGCACTGGGCATAAGCGGCGTAGACTGCAACCTTCTCACCGCGTCGCGCATGACCATCAAGGGACAGGACATCGGCTTTGTGGGAAACATCGATCACGTTGACACGCGCATCATCGACTTGTGCGCCAAAAACGGCATTGTGCCTGTCGTGTCGCCGATTTCAAGGGACAACAGCGGGAATATCTACAATGTAAACGCGGACGTCGCGGCGAGCGAAATCGCAAAGGCGCTGCACGCGGCTCACCTGGTTTTTGTTTCCGACGTGGCAGGGGTGTTGGTTGAAGGAAAGGTTCGGCATACTATAAAAACGTCAGAAGTTGAAGACCTCATTGCCGCGGGACACATCAAGGGCGGCATGATGCCGAAGGTAAGAGGGGCAAAGGAATCGGTGGAGAACGGGGTCAGGCAGGTTCATATTTGCGGATGGAATGGAAAAGACACGTTTAAAAAAGAAATGAAGCCGGACACATCAAGCGGCACCGTCATTATGAAGTGATTCTGGGGTAATCAGAAAAAATCAACCAATCAAATAAAATAAGGAAATCATGGAACATACCGATTATAACGACGTCTTCGTCCCCACCTTCTCCCGGAGCGGCTCGCCGTTTGTCCGGGGCCAGGGCATGTACCTCTACGACGCCGACGGCAGGCAGTATCTCGACTTCGGATCAGGCATCGCGGTCAACGCACTCGGCCACTCTCATCCGGCCATTGTCGCCGCGCTCAAGGAGCAGGGCTCGCTGCTCATCCACACGTCGAACCTGTATTTCACCCAGACGCAGTACGAGCTCGCGAAATTGCTTTCCGCGAAAACCTTCGGCGGCAAGGTGTTTCTCTGCAACAGCGGCACCGAGGCGATCGAGGCGGCCATCAAGTTCTCGCGGAAATGGGCCAGCGCGATTTCGAAGGACAAGTTCCATATCCTTTCCTTTTACAAGGGTTTTCACGGCAGGACCTACGGCGCGCTCTCGGCCACGGCGCAGGAACATTTTCACGAGGGGTTCGGCCCACTGCTCGAGGGTTTCCACTATGCCACGCTCAACGACATCCCCGGCACGAAGGCAGCTCTTGACAAGAACGACTTTGCCGCGATCATCGTGGAGCCGCTGCAGGGCGAGGGCGGGGTCAATCCTGCGGCAAAGGAATTTCTGCAGTTTTTGCGGGACTATGCGGACCAGAAGAAAATCGCGCTCGTCTTTGACGAGATACAATGCGGCATGGGCCGGACCGGCACGCTGTGGTGCTGCGAGCAATACGGCATTGTCCCGGACATCCTCGCGGCCGCAAAGCCCCTGGGCGGCGGACTGCCGCTCGGCGCCGCGGTGTGCAGGGAGCACATCGCCGCGGCCATATCCCCGGGAAACCACGGCACCACGTTCGGCGGCAACCCGCTGGCGTGCGCGCTCGGCTGTGTGACGCTCAGCATCATCACACAGCCGGTGTTTCTCTCTAATGTCAAGAAGAACGGCGAGTTGCTGAAAAAGGGCCTTGCTGGCATCGCCGAAAAGCATCCCTCCATAAAGGAAATAAGGGGCATGGGACTTCTCGTGGGCGCCGAAATGGAGAGCGATCCCAAGGAGCTTGTGCCGCAGTGCAGGGAAAAGGGCCTTCTGGTGATCAAGGCCGAGCACAATACGATGCGGTTCATGCCGCCGCTCATCGTTGAGGAAAAAGACATTTCAACGGCGCTTTCTATTTTCGAGCGGGTGCTTGTCGAATGCAAGCTATAACCGCACGGATCATTTTCGTGTGCGCATGCGCGGCGCTGTTTTTTGCCGCGCAGCCCTGCCATGCCGCGTGCTCGGGAAAATACCTGTCGCCGGTGTTTTCTGGTCTTGACACAACGCGAGACCTTGTGTACGGTAAAAATATCGACCTGACCGGTGCCATGGACACCCTGCGCTGCGACGTGTACCAGCCCCGGGGTGACACCGCGCAGAAGCGGCCGCTCCTCGTGCTGATCCACGGCGGCGCGTTCATCACCGGCGACAAGGCCTCCGACGATGTGATACTCAGGCTGTGCGCCGAGTTCGGCCGCCGCGGCTATGTCACATCGTCGATAAATTACCGGCTCGGCATCGAGTCCATCACGGCGCCCAAGGCCGACTATTTTGAGCGTGCGAATTACCGCGCGGTGCAGGACGCCAAGGCCGCGGTGCGGTTCTTCAGGGCTCATGCAACCGACTGGCGCATCGACACGTCACTGATCTTTGAAGGCGGCACGTCGGCGGGCGCGTTCACCGCGATCCACCATGCCTATCTTGACCAAAGCGAAGTTTGGACCGCCATAGACACCTCGGCACTGGGAAACATCGAGGGAAACAGCGGCACTCCCGGCTACTCGTCGCGCATCAGCGCGGTGATCAACTGCTGGGGCGCCATCGGCGACACGTTGTGGATGAACCGCGGTGACGCGCCCGTGATTAGCTTCCACGGACTGCAGGACAGCGTTGTGCCGTATGATACAGGCAGCATTTTCTGGGGATACGGTCTTAACATCCTCCACGTGTACGGCAGTGCTCCCCTGTACCGCCGCGCGCAGCATGTGGGCATCTACAGCGGCCTGCGGCTCTTCGACGGCACCGGCCACGGTTTCCCGGCCATCTCGGCCGACATGGACACGACCGTGACCATGATCAGCGACTTTCTCGGGGACATCATCAATTGCGATTCGGGAATGGCAGGGGTCCGCTTCGCGCCCGTCCAAGCGCCCGACGGACGACCCTTGTGGAGGATCAGGACATCGGAAAACACCTATGCCTTTATCCGCGGAGAGCCGACCGACCATCTGCAGATGGTGGATTGCGCCGGCAGATCAATTCCCCTGACTTTTATCCGCAACGAACGCGCGCGGATTCTGATTCCCGTCGGAACTTTTGCAACGGGAATGTATTTTATAATTGACAAATCAAACAAAGATATTATTTCTGCGCAGGTGTTTCTGCGCGGTAGATAGGACTGGCATCCACACGTCGTCAAGCATCATCATTATACTTTGAAAGGCTCTCCCATGAAAAAAGTCGTCCTGCTCTACTCCGGCGGCCTCGACACCTCCATCATGATCCCGTGGCTCAGGGAAAACTATGACTGCCAGGTCATCGCCATGTGCGCCGATGTCGGGCAGGCGGAGGAAACAAGCGGCCTGCGGCAAAAGGCGCTCAAAACCGGCGCATGGAAATACTGCCAGGAAGACCTGCGCGAGGAATTCATCACCGATTACATCTTCCCCACGCTGAGGACCGGCGCGGTGTACGAAGGAAGCTATCTGCTGGGCACGAGCTTTGCCCGGCCCATCATCGCGAAGCGCGCGGTCGAGATCGCGCACCGGGAAAATGCGCAGGCCGTGGCGCACGGCGCGACGGGCAAGGGCAACGACCAGGTGCGGTTCGAGCTCACCGTGATGGCGCTCGACCCCACGCTTGAGATCATTTCGCCGTGGAAGGACCCCAAGTGGAAGCTCCGCTCGCGCGAGGACTGCCTCGCCTACGCCGCAGCGCGGAACATTCCGGTTTCGCAATCGAAAAAACGGATTTACTCCGAAGACCGCAACATCTGGCACATCAGCCACGAGGGCGGCGTGCTCGAAGACCCGTCGCGGCAGCCGCCCGACAACGTTTTCACTCTGTCAAGCACCATCGAAAGGGCGCCCGGCAGGCCGCAGTATGTCACCGTGGGGTTCGAGAAGGGCACGCCGGTCTCGATGAACCAAAAAAAGTTATCCCCTGTAAAGCTCCTCACCGAGCTCAACCGCATCGGAGCCCTGCACGGCGTGGGCCACGCCGACATGGTGGAAAACAGGCTCGTGGGAATCAAGTCGCGGGGCGTGTACGAAACGCCGGGCGGCTCCATCCTTTATGCCGCGCACCGCGAGCTCGAGCGGCTCGTGCTCGACCGCGACACCCTGCATTTCAAGGAAGCGGTCGCCCTTAGATACGCCGAGCTCGTGTACTACGGCCAGTGGTTCTCCAAGCTGCGGGAATCGCTTGACGCGTTTGTCAACAAGACGCAGGAAAACGTTTCCGGCTCGGTGAGACTCAAGCTGTACAAGGGAAACATCTGCCCGGCGGGCGCGTCTTCGCCGAAATCCTTGTATCTGCACGACCTCGCCTCGTTCACCGACACCGATTTCTACGACCAGAAGGACGCGCGGGGGTTCATCAGGATTTTCGGGCTGCCCATGAAGGTGGCGGGGATTGTGGAAAGGGGAAAGAAAAAAAAATAACCGCAGAGACACAGAGGCACAGAGAAACGGTGAAGAGTGAATAGTGAAGAGTTAAGAGTTATTGATGAGGACGGATTTTTTTGTTTGAATCACACCGCTCGCGGTGAGGCGAGTTTACCCTGAGCTTTAAGGAGGGGAACCCTGGGCGTTCATCCTTCGACTGGCTACGGACAAACGATTAGCATCTATCAAATGGCAGAATTAATAAAAGACACATTAATCTAATTTTTACTGACCGGTGATTGCTGACAGCTGAAATCTAACTGGTGACCGCTGTACTCAGATCGCTGGATTAATAATCATGAAAAATGACTACATTGACTGCATTATCGTCGCCGCGGGAAGCGGGAAGCGCCTGGGCGCAAAAACCCCCAAGGCATTTGTAAAGCTTGGCGACAGGCCGCTGTTCGTCCATTCACTCCTGACGTTCTGCCGCCATGGTTCGATGAACCGGATTATTCTCGTCGTTCCATCAGATATGATCTCGCGGGCCCGTCGCATCATAAAAAAGTGCCCTGTCAAAAAAGAAATCGAAATTATACCCGGCGGCGAACACCGTTGGCAGTCGGTGAAAAACGGCGTGGACGCTTCGCGGGCGGAATGGGTCATGATACACGATTCTGCGCGTCCGTTCGTGTCGCCGGAAATCATTGACTCGGTGATTGCCGGATCGCAGAAATATGACGCCGTCATCGCCGCGACGCCCGAGGTTGACACGGTCAGAAAATTCACCGCTGACCGCGCAGGTGACACACTTGACAGAAACGAACTGGCGCGCGTGCAGACGCCCCAATTGTTCAGGCGCGCCAAACTGATCGAGGCGCTCGGCCACGCGGCATTTTTCCCCCTTCCCCCCACCGACGAGGCAATGCTCATGGAAGCGTCGGGAATACCCGTGGGCATCGCACCGGGCGACCCGCTCAATTTCAAGATCACCGCAAAACAGGACCTCACGCTCGCGCAGGCGCTGTGGGAAAAGATCAATCGCCTCCGCAGGCGCTCCTGAGTCCGCGCTGTTTTCCCCCATGTTAAAATCGCATTGAAACCGGAGACGCACCTTGAAACCAAAAAAATTGCTGCTTGTGCTTCTTGCCTGTTTTGCCGCGGGCCTCGCGTCCTGCGGAGGCCAGGTGCTGAAAAGAATCCACACGAGCCCCGAAGAGTACCTGCTGAACGACCTGAGGTCCAGGCGTATCCTGATGTTCGGCGATTTCGGGCACGGCCAGCCCCTTCCCTATTATTCCCTTGTCCAGCTGCTTAACAAATGGGTTTCATTGGCAGCGAAGGACGCGGATGTCGACCGGAAGATCGTTTTGGTACTTGAAAGGGACAGCGCGCAAATTGCGTTGATAAAGGATTTCATCAGGACCAATGATCCGAAGCCGCTCTTTCAATCCACGGTGCTTGCCCCACACGGGACCATGGAAGGCATGGAATTCCTCTGCGACCTGAGGCGGATCGCCGTCAGGACCGACAGCCTTAACGCGCATGCGCCCCTGCAAAAACAAATCACGCTTGAGCTGTTCGGCCCGGAAACCACGCCGGAATACGGCCGCGATCTACCCGACTACAAGCTGACGATCGCCCAATCCGATTTCTTCTTCCATGCGCGCGACAGCCTGCTCGCGCGCGCGATCACCGGACATCTTGCGAACCGCGCCGACGCCAAGGCGGTCATCTTCTACGGAAACGGCCACCTGATCAAGAACTTTACAGACAAGAACATTTACCATCTGCGGTACGCGACGAACACCATGGGATATTTCCTGGCATACTATCTGAAAAAGGCATACGGCGACGCGCAGGTGCTTTCCGTCAACCAGGTTCCGTTTGATCCCCGCGCCCACCCGCTCAAGCCGCCGGCCGCCAAAAAGGTCGGAACCGGCGATTTCTTCATCGAGGGCGCGCCGCTGCGGGCGATGCGCCTGCCCGCCGACCGGTACGACGGCAACGTGGCGCGCACCAAGCCCGCCGTTTACGCGCACATCCTGAGCGCGGTCCATTCGAGAATGGTGCTTGACGCATGCATCGCGCGGATGGACTCCGCCTGCCGCGACACGACCGGCGCGCTCTGGAAGGAGTACCTGGCCGCCATCAGGAGCCTGCGCTACCTTTGCGGAAAGGACTTCGGCATGCCCGCGGATCCGGAGCCGTGGTTCAAGAGCAGCCAGCCGGCCCTCGTGCTGCAGCAATGGAAAGAATGGGTCGGCGCCAACGGCGGCACAATCGCCGGCAGGCTTGACACCAGGGAATTCAGGGAAGAAATGGAGAAAATGTATTTCAACGGTTTTAGCAGCCCCAATGTGAGGGCCGAAATGATTTCCATCGGGTTCGACAGGGCCATCTGGGATTCGTCGGGATTCTCCGAGACCCGCTGGAACGAAAAGGTCTGGCCCGAGGCCATAGACCGGATCAAAATCATCAATGCAATCGGACAGCTCTGGTTCGGCGACAGCCTCGAGCAGTCCAATGCGCGCGGGTTTCTCGTCCAAACCACGGGGCAGGATTTTTCCGAACCGGACTTGTATCTCAAATGGTTCAGAAGCCGCAAGGAAGGTGTCGCCTACTGAGAACGGTCCGGCCGGAGCCTTATTGAGTTCGCTCTTTGCAATGAATTTTTGATTACATCAGGCTAGGGCGCCTTGGGAGGCGTATACGGTTCCAAATGCCGCACGGGCCCGGGCGAGCCGATGGGCTGGATCTTCGGCTTGAGCGAATCGGGCAGGCTCTCAAACTGCTTCATCGCCATCCTGATGAGCGGCCTGTACTCGATGGTCTCCGACAGTCTCTCGCCGTTTTCCCTTGCGTCAAGGTATGCCCGCTGGTCCTGGAGCGTGACGAGGATGACGGGCGCGTTCCCCTTTTTATAATTCGTTTTTTCCCCTTTGTAAGGTACCACCTCCGCCTCCACGTATCCGGGATCGATGTAGTATATCGTATTGAGGAGCTCCTTGCGTATCCTCGAAAGCGCGGAAATCTCCTTCTTGGCGGTGTCGATGTTGTTGTCGATCCTGTTGATGCGCTGGTTCGACCCGCCGTCCCAGAGCTTGTTTTTCATGTCGGCCACGTCGTTTCTCAACAAGAACAGCTGCTTGCCGATCGGCACGAGCTCGCTGTCGAGCGGCGCGATGATCGTTTCATACTCATTCGGGGCGGCAGGGACCGGTTTTTTCATGATGGCGGGGTTTTCGTAGCGGTGGATGCCGCAACCGGGCAGGAAAAAGATGATCAAACTGAGATTGACAAGCGGCAAGACAATCCTTTTAGCGGTTAAAAAAGTGTGAGCCATTGATTCATCCATGATCATCATTGAGGAAAAAAGATTACGGCACCAGCAGCAACAAAACATAAGGAACCAGCGCCTCACCCACCAGCACCGGCATCACCACCCGCCGCCACCTCCGCCCTTCGGAGAAATGATACAATGGAACGCAGAAAAAAACAAGCAGCGCGGCGAGCGACGGGAACAGAAACCTGCCGTCGGCGTTGTCCCAGTGCAGGTTGTAATTGATGTAGGCCGCGATGTTGAGCAGCAAAAGGCTGGCCAGGAATATTTCCCATAAAGCAATTTTCTTTTTGGAGACCATGTATGCGGCGAAAAGCGCCGCGTTGGCGAGCACGGCGGCCGCCTCGAACCACAAGAAAGCACCCACGGCGTGCGACGCGGGCACATGCTGCATGGGGAACCAGAAGCAGTACAGCGCGAGCTTGAGAAAGCGGACAAACTGGCGCGGCGTGAAAAGAAAGAACTGCGGCGGGCCGTTCCCCACGCCAAAGGCGAACAGCGAGCCGTACACGCCGAGGTTGCGCAGGTACCATGGTCCGGCAAGAACAACGGCGATGCCGAGCGCGGCGCAGAGTGAAAAAAGCCATTGAACGTTGCGCGACACTAACAGCCGGTATATAAAAAGCGCGATGATGACAGGAAGAAAAAGGATGAGCGAGGTCTTCGTGAGCATGCCTATTCCCAGCAGCAGACCCAAATAGACAGCAATCCGCCGCAATTCCGGTGCGGGCATTTCCTTTCCCAATCCGCACAGGCGGATAATTTCAGGGGCGATCAGCAGTGCAATGAGCCAGCTCATTGCGTCGTTTGACGCGACGGAGCAGAAGTAAGCATGGACCGGGAGGAATGCCGTGAACAGCACGGCGCCGGTGCCGACGCCGGCGGGAAAAGACAGCGCCGTAAAAATTCTTGCTATGACAAGCAGCGACAGCGCCCCGAAAATAAACGACAGCAGCCGGCACGCAAGGAGGCTGTGGTTTCTTCCGACCACGAGCTCGAGCGCGGCGCCGAGAAGGTAATACGCGGGCGCCTGATAGTATTCGAACTCGTTTCTGACAAACGAGTCGGTTTCGCGCGCATGGTGGCGCTGGACCGGAAATTCCCTGTGCTTCGCGAGGTAATGGACGTAATTGAGGTGCGAGGCCTCGTCGTTAAGACCTTCGAGGCGAAAGGAAACCGTCTGCGTGGGCGGAAGAATAAAAACATAGACAAGCCTGATGGCCAGAGCGGTAAAAACCAATATGCCTGTAATCAATTTTGAGCGCATGCGTTTTTTTATATTTGATGAACTTTATGGCTCCCACCTAAAATATGTTTTTTCCGTGATATTAATCAGCGTAAATGGATAACGAATGTCACTCCCGCGGACGCGGGAGTCCAGTCAAAAATTCAAGCATGGATTGGTAAGAGAACCCAAACTCCATTAGTCATGCATGCGGTCACAGTCGTTTTCCCGCTTTCGCGGGAATGACACTTGCACCATATGTCGCTTATTGAACAATGAAATTTTTTTTCTTTGAATCAAGCGGCCATCCATTCATCAATTTCATCAGATCAAAATAGTGGAAATGCCTGTCATCCGAAGCGTATCTTAATGACATGAAAAAAGAACCGATACGGTGCTCGTGGGCCGGCATGGACCCTGTTTACCTTGACTACCACGACAACGAATGGGGCATGCCGGTCCACGATGACAAGAAATTGTTCGAAATGCTCATCCTTGAAGGGTTTCAGGCCGGCCTGAGCTGGATCACCATACTCAAGCGGCGCGGGAATTTCAGGAAAGCGTTTGACAATTGGGACTGGGTAAAAATTTCAAAATATACCCCAAAAGACATCAAGCGGCTCATGGCGGACAAGACCATCATCCGCAACAGGCTTAAAATCAAATCAGCGATCAACAACGCGAAACGGTTCATCGAGGTCCTCGGGGAATTCGGCACGTTCTCCGATTATATGTGGCGTTTTACAAACGGCAAGACCGTGCTGCCGAAGCGGCCGTACAAAACCTGGAAAGACATACCTGCCCGGACGCCGCTTTCAGACGCCATGAGCGCCGATCTCAAAAAACGCGGCTTCACCTTCGTGGGCCCGGTCATCTGCTATTCGCACATGCAGGCGGTGGGAATGGTGAACGACCATGTTCAGGGATGCTTCAGATGCCCGAAAAGATAATCCTCGATTTCGGATCGCTCGAACTGCGCGCAGAGCTTTTTGACCTGCCGGTGTGCGGTGCGCTTGTCAAGATCCTTCCGGCAACGGTCGAATTGACCGCCTGGGGCGGGTAATTGTATGGAACGATACCCATTTCCCGTGATGAAAAAGGGAAACTCGTGCCGTCGATTCCTCCGGGCGGAATCGCCTACAGTCATCGAGGATCTTACCTGTGCATTTTTTTCGGCCAGACGCCGGCATGGCCGGTGGAGCATATCGGAAACATTTTAGGAAATGCTTGGAAGAAGCTTAATGAAGTGGATATTGACAAGGTGATAATCAGAAAAGCATGAGGGATTTGCATTATGCCGGTGGAATATTTGATCCGGCAAGACCATCATCAAACTTTCTTCAAGACAACATTCTTCACCCTTCCACCCTCTACCTCGATCACCGCATAATTCCCGCTTTTAAACGCGCCCGGATTCACGATCGTCGTATCACCTATTACATCAACGCCCCGCGACTCGTGAATATGCCCGGTGACGCACAAAAAGGGCTTTTTGACTTCAATGAAATTTCTTATTTCCCTGCTGCCGACATGACCGCCGACCCACGCCTTGTCAACGTTGGTGGCATAGGGCGGCTGGTGCGAAAGAAAAATGAATGCGCCCGGTTCACAAGACGCAAACGGTTCCTGATCAAGAAAACGTTTAAAATCCGCCTCTGCGAACTCGTTCGGCGTTTTTCCCAGCGGGGACGGCAGCGACCCGCCGATGCCCGCAACGGGTATTCCCTTGACGCTTGCGATTTTCCTGTCTATGCCGTAAACGGTTTCAGCGAGCGCGGCGCCCGCTTCGGGTTTATCACAGTTGCCCGCCACGGCGTAGAACGACGGGGAATATTTTTTTATTTCGTTGATCACGGCAAGCATGGCTTCCCTGCCGCTGAAATGCGTGATGTCGCCCGCTGCCAGAACGGCGTCGGCCGCGGCAAGTTCTTCCGCAATCGAGGCGAGTGAAGCGGTTTTCGCGTGGATGTCGGCGAGGACGAGCAGTCTCACGGATCAGTCTTTTTTCAGCTTTGCCCAGAGAAAGCTTATGATGCCGAGGACAAACAGGCACGCCAGCGCGGCGATGCCGTAGCCCGCTGTTTTGGAGCGGCGTTTTTCCTCAGGAGTGCGGTAGGTGAATTCGGGCTTTGGAGTTTCTGCTTCTTTCGGCGCGGCGCCGTGTACCTGTTTTCCGGCCTTGCCGCCGCCGGCGCTTTCCTTTGAATGGGCGATTATCTTTTTCGCCAGCATCTCGTCGGCATTGGCGCCGAACACCTGGCGGCCTTTTTCTTTTTTGGTCGATCCGGATGAAGTTGATTTTCTGCGGTTCATTGAAGTCGCCTCCAGTAAGAAAAATAGTATTGATTTGATGGGTTCGAGAGAAATTTCAATGATAAAGTCAATTCTTTGATGATATATTATACAATATAGAAGCAGTTCGTCTCGCCCGATCGAAAATATTTTACATTACTAACGATGGTTTTCCAATCAGCCATAAAGAAAAATAAGGAGCTGTCGTGAAAATCCAAAAATCATTCATCATCGTCGCCCTGCTTGTCCTGACTTCCCTCGCCGGCCAGCTCGGCATCAACATCAGTCTCCCCGAGCGCGGAGGCACCTTTGTCGATATCGCGAAGGAGAATTACCGCTGGACCAAGGTCGGCACGGGCGCCGACCTCGCCACGGCCGACGTTGATTCGTCGGGCTGGCCCGCGTGCGACGCCAATTTCGTGCTCGACCTGCGGCCGGTGGCGGAGTGGGCGGGCACGGTGGACGACCCGGCGTCGTACCATCTCGACCTGCGCGGAACGTACAAATGCGGCCTTACCGGCCGCGCGAGCGTGCGCAGCACGGGCGAGGGAACGGTGCAGAACCTCGCGTATGACTCCTTGTCAAATGCCACAACCTTTGATTTTGTCATTACCGACGCGCCCGCGCCCGGCGGCGGGTTCATCTGTCTTGAGTTCACCGGCACGAAGCGCGCCCCGGCGAGCGCGGCCGGCAGCGGGTTCACGCGGTTTGTCATGAGCCATCCGGGATATCCGTTGGGCACGTCCAAGGTTTTCACCGACAATTTTCTCGCCGCTCTCTCGGGAATAAATTTCGCCGCGATACGGTTCATGCCGTTCACCAACCCCAACGGCATTGACCCCGCGTATCCCGGCACCACGCCGTGGAGCAAGCGCAAGCTCGTTTCCGACGCGGGACAGACCGCCATCGCGCCGATCGGAAAGCCCGACGGCGGAGCGTGGGAATACGTGATCCAGATCGCGAACACCGTGAACAAGGACGCGTGGATCAACGTGCCGATCTCTGCGGACGCGGGCTACGTGCGCCGCCTTGCGCAGCTGTTCAAGGATTCCCTCAAGTCAAGTCTCAACATTTACGTGGAGAGCAGCAACGAGGTGTGGAACACGGCGCCGGGCTACGAACAGACCGCCTACAACCAGGCCTGGGCCGCCGCGCTCGGGATCACCGAGCAGCAGAACCACGCGCGCCGCACCGTGTCGCTCGCCATGACCTTCGACAGCGTGTTCGGACCCGGCGCGCTCAACAACCGGGTGCGCGTGGTGTTGTGCAGCCACAAGCCCATGCTCAAATGGTGGGTGGAGCCCATGTTGCAGTATGTCAACACGGCCTTCGGCCCGCCGAAAAACTACCTCTACGCGATCGGTTGTCAGACGTATTTCACGGGCGGCGTTGACACGGGAGAAAGCGTTGCCAAAATCCTTTCCGACTGCCACGCCGACATCCAGAGCCAGATCGACGAGACCGGCCAGGTCAACGAGGCGGGCCGCATGCAGTGGATCGCCCAGGCAAAAACGTGGAGCCTCGCCGGCGGCTTCGTCTCCTACGAGGGCGGGCCCGACCACGGCGGCGGCAGCACCACCAACATCGCCAACCGCATCCTTGCCGAGCGCGACGCGGGCATGGGCGAGCTGCTCAAATACAATTACGACACGGCGTTCCTCGCCCTGGGCGGGCTGCTCGCCATGCAGTTCACCCTGAGCAGCGGGTACAACCGCTACGGGTGCTGGGGCCTCACCGACGACATTGCAAATCCGAACCGCAACTACAAGTACGCGGCGATGAAGTCCATTGTCGGCGGGCCGCAGGCGGTGATCAGCCCGAAGGCGCGGGAAATCGCGCCCGGTAACTTGACAATATCAAATGCCCGCCGCGGCACGGCCGTTGTCAGGGCCGCAATTAAAAGCGGCCGTGAGGCAACACTTGATCTGTTCACGGCGTCGGGAAAAATGGTGCAAAAATATTGCCGGACGGCGCAGGGATCAGACGGAAGCGAAATCGTGTGGAACCTCGGCATGCTTTCGCCGGGTTTGTACCTACTCCGATTCTCCAGCGGAAGCACCCATTTGGAACGGCATGTTGTTATAATGAAATAAAGCGTTGGACCCTTTTCTTGGCGAAGCCGGTTTCTGAGGAGGCCGTGGTGCGAAAGCGGGCATCGATGCGGCGGTGAAACAAAATCAGTAAAACCGCTGTCTAACTTTTGTATGGTAAAAGAAGCACATGCTGCAGGGGTCGGGGCGCAAGCGCAAAAACCTGACTCATCTCAATCACCCCCGTGCGTATACGTTTGGGAACACACCGGCGCGCATGCGGTGCAAACCACGCTTGAAGTGGTGCCGGGCCGGCACGTTAATGTCACGGTTTCCATCGACGGGCCAAACGGAATCCGGGCGCTGCTCGTCACGCACCTCGATGCCGGCCATGTTTTTTTTATCGACCTGCTGTCGAATGTCAGCGACCGCATCCTCTACTACAGCGGCCTCGCCGCCTACATGGTCAATCTCGCCATCCAGACGATACGGCCGATGTATGCCCGGCCGCAGGAGGTCCTGCTGTTCGGACGCGTCGCGCATGACGACGGCGCTCTCGAAACCGGCATTGATTTCTGGAAACGTTTTGGCGCCTCGTTCATTGTGTTCAAAGATGATGCCGTGGCCCAACTTTGCGGTTCGCTTTCCGACCTGCATACCGTTGATGACGGCCTCATGATGGGAGAATTTCCGCAGCTGGTGCCGCTGGACGCCTTTTCGCGCGCGCAAACCCCGTCGTGCTCCCCGGTGAACGCGGTTGTTTTTGCCGGTAAGAAGTGAGCGCCGGATCCCATACGTCAATGTGATATTTGCGCGATCACGTGTGTTTTTGGGAATGCCCGACTGAGCGATGCCGCCACGTTAACGTTATGTGCGGCATTTTGCGGCGGCGGTGGCCGGCGGCCGGAGAGAGACTCCTTCCGCCAAATCAATTTCTCTTATCTTTATTGGAAACGCCCATTAACGTCCCTGTTCGCCCGGAATCCTTCCGCCCTCTTGCTTCGAAGCTTCACTCGCTTTTTCATTCTTTTCCACGTCCAGAATTGCATTGACCAGATCTTCGGTGGGGTAAGGATGCGGCTCGCTCAGAAACGCTCCGGTGGTGAAAAGCCTGAGGTCGGTCTCGGCGGCCATGGGGTCCTCCTGCGGCAGTTCCACGGCGCGCCTGCTCTGGCCGTTCGAATCAACATAAGCAAAGTAGAGCCGCGTAAACATAATGTCCCTGCGTTTTGAGCCGAACATGATCCAGCGGTCGTTGGCCGACCAGCGCACCATCGATTCGGCCTGCGGGCTGTTACAGGCCATTGCGCTGTAGGCGCGGGTCCTGGTGTCCATGAGATACATGTCGGCCTCGGGACAGTTGATGGGAAACACGCCGTAGTCGGTGAGGAAAAACACCACGAACCGTCCGTCGTTGGAGGCGCTCGGCTGCAGGCAGCTTTTCCCGGTCTGCCGGGCGGTGAGCAGCGTTTCCGGTTCCCCGAACGTTCTTGTCGCCCCGTCATACGAAACCCGCATGAGGTCGTATTTCACGTCTTTGTAATTTTCGGGCAATACCCGTTCTTCCTTCAGCTTCGGCATGGGCCAAATCACGGGGCACCGCGAAAAATAAAGATATCTGCCGTCGCCCGACCAGTTCGGCCACGTCTCGTTGAAGTCCGGCGTTGACAATTGCGGAATGAACCTGATCTCGCCCGTCGCGATGTCGTACAGGCCGAGGTCCGCCGAATATTCGAACTGCAGCCGGTCGTCGTTGCTCTTGTTGCCGATGAACGAGAAAAAGCCCATCTTGACAGCCGCGAAAGCCATCACCGTGCCGTCGGGATGGATGCTGGTGAGGGAGATGAGGCCGCGCGGCGTCATTGATCGGGTCTCGAACCGCACGGTTCCCTTGTGCATGATGACCATGCCGGGCCCACGGTCGTGGGAGCGCCTCACGTGAAACAGCATGGTCTCGGTCCGGTCCGCTCCCGAGGTGTGGCAGTTGATGCAGTAATTCCTGATCTGCCGCCGGTGAAGCAGGAGCCGTTCGTCGAAATTCTCGATGTTTCGCTGGTATAATCCCATTTCGGGATTCGGGTTGAAGAACAGCGTGGAGAGTTTCCGGTAGGTGCAGTAAGGGTCTATTTTTTCCTTGGCGATTTCATTGGTAACGGAAACAAACCGCGTCCATTTTTTTTCCTTTTTGACATATATGTCCATCCGATATGATTGGCCTGCGTTGCCGGAGAGCAGCTTTTTCCATTTACCGAAAGGAATTTTGACCGCCGGCGTTTTCGAGGCGACTGCAAAGGGTTCGCCAACCTGCCCCATGAACTGTACAAAGTATGCGTCCGCCGGCTCCTCAATCAGGAAATTGAGCGGCGCGATGTTGGGAGGGACGGTGACGTTGGTATAATCTGGCTTGATCCGCGGCACCGTGTAAACCACCTCGCATGACCGCAGGTCGGGTTTCGGCGGAACAGACAATAAAAAAAACAGGATGCCGCCGGCCGCGGCGCCGATGCAAAGAAGCAATAAATATGCTGTTTTAATCTTTATTGTTTTCATTGTTCCGCATCGATTCCAGGTATAGATCCAGGTAAAAATAGGTATTCCGGAAGCCGTACACCGCGTCGAGGGGCGGCGCATTGGGATCGCGGTTACGGAAGGCGCCCATGAACCTGTCGTACAAGAGTTTTGTGGCCGGCTCGATGGCAATCGAATCCACTTTGAACTGCGGCGCACCGCTCATGTTCATCTGCAGATATGCCTGCTGGTAAAGCCGGTGGTAACCGGGCACGTTCAGATCGTTTAGCAGATGTAAAGAAGAGGCGAGCTTCTTCTCCCTGAGGAACAGCAAATTATAAATCATCCAATATTCGAAGGCCATTCTGTTGCCGGGATTGTCCTTGAGGAGTATTTCGAGCAGGGCCAGGACATTAGTGTTGTTTCCCATGAGCTGCCTGCCCCTGAAGGCCTGCTCCCGGAGCCGTTTGATTTCCGGCGCGGCCGGCCCGGATGCCGGATTGTCAAGATACCGCTCGTACGGTTCCGCCCATGCGGCGCATCCCGGCTGTTGTTCCAAGGCCCTCAGAAACACCCGCGCCGTGTTCGGCTGGTCTTTCACGCAATGGATTTTGGCCAGCAGAAGGAGAATGAGGGGATGTTTTGCCTCGGCCAGGATGTTGTACGCCTCCTCCTCCGCCGGCGATATCAGGCCGAGCTCGAGCCATGTCTCGACATACTGCAGGCGAACATGCGCGTCTTCCAAGCCGGGAAGAACGTAATTCGGATTCTGGGGGATCATGAAAAAATCGTCGCTCATCCGTCCGGTTTGAAACAGCGCGCGGTTTATGTCCATTCGGACATTGGCGTTCAGCGATTTTTCGCCCAGATACCGCGCCTCCCAAAGCACCTTGTCCCATTGTCCGGTCCTCGCCATGTAATTGAGACGGAACCTGGCATGCCGTTCGAAATCAAAGGTGACACCGGCAGCCACCAACCCTAAGACAAGAAGCATGAGCAAACTTGTGATGGCGACGCCGGACCGCTTTAAGGGACGATCCAGGAAATCAGACAAAGCGGTTGTAAAACGCAATGGCGGTTTTTGCTCCCTTGCCGGAATGACCAGGCCCTTGTCTAAGTGGAATTTTCTCCAGGAAATTCCCCAACCGGCGACAACCATGAGGAGCGGAAAAAACTGCATCATTCTCAGGACACAGGGCCCCTCATTGGTTTCGGCATGCAATAAAAACGGGTTAAACGGAATCAAGGCCTGCGTCCATGCTTTTTGTGCAATAAGGGTAATAACAAATGACAGCGCGAGTGCCGTGATACCAAGAATCATGATCCGCACCGGCTTTTTATTCAGGTGCCATTCACCGAGGATGCACGCCGATGCAAAAATGAGAACATAGGCGCCGAGAAAATAAGTTGTCAAGAGGGAAAGCAGAAAGAATGCCACAAACCTGATCGCAGCGCGCATCCGTGAAAACCGGAAGTAAATCAACAATGAAACGGATAAAGAGAGGATGATCTCGATAAAAAACAGAACCCCATATCCTACAGGTGCATTGGTCATGGTCGCTTCGTGGATCCAGAGCCGGGGGCCTGTAACGGGTATCAGCGTCAAGTAGGCGTGAAGAAACCTGTCAAGAAGAAAACCCGCGCCGACAAGGGCGGCGGCCGCACAAAACAGGGTCCCCGAGCGCCACGAAAAAGCGCCCGCATCCGGGGCGTCTTCCGGCGTTCTCGCAAGTAAACTCACCTGATCCGCCCGTTTTATGATCCACGAAAGCAGCATGGAGAAGGGAACCGAACAAGCGAAACCGTAGAGGGTGATATAATCTTTTGTGGAGCAGTCATACCATAAATAATTCGAAAGCGAGTTCATTCTCGGAAGCCCGGTGGGCCAGACAACCAGGCGGGCCACGGCCGGAATGCAAGCGCTCATGACGACAATGAGCGACACTTTCAAAATGGATTTCCCGGCAAAGATTTCATGAAGAAGACAAATGGCGCAATAGATGAAAAAGACATTTTCTCCGACAAAATAGACCACTGCCGCAAACACAATGAAAACAGGGACTCGTATCATCGACGATTTGGGCAAATTGACATAGAGGACACTGAGGGCAAGCGCCAGGAAAAAAGGAAGCAGATTGGCGTAAATGAAATCATGTTCCAGGGGCAATGCAAGGATCATCAAAACCGGGAGATAAGGAATTGCCTTTGCTTTCGCGCCGGTCGTCGAGGATGCCAGAAGTGTCGTGATCCAGAAAAGGCAAATGCCGCAGACCGTAAAAAGCGCCGGCCCGGCCCATCCGAAGACAAGATAGCGCAGGATGAAATCGGCGCAGAGCAGGCTCAGCTGGCACGGCGCTTTCCACAGGTCGATCAGCAGCACCTCTTTCTGGGTAAAAAGATGAAGGTCGCCCAACGTCGTGTGGGCAAAAAAGCGAAGCTGCGGATCAACAATGAAATAAAAATAGAGGAAATAAAACGTAAAAAAAACTATGTGCGGGATGGCCCGTGAATAAAGAGAATTTTGCGCAGGATTTTTCAACATGTAATGTACCGTCCGGAATTCCTTGCCTTTAAAAATAGGGCGTGCTCGCGAAAAGGGGATAAAAAAAATAGCCCGGATTTTTTCCGGGCTATTTTCTTGATAATAAAAGAAATGTTATCTTGTTGCCACGTATTTCTGAGACTGCCAATTGCCGTTATCAAACAGCCGCACCACATAGGCATTTGCCCCGACGGCAGGCAGCGCCTTCAGCGCATTTTCTCCCTTTTGCATTGCGCGGACCTTACTGGTGTAATCGGCAACCAGTTTCCCCCTCAGGTCATAAACCTTGAGCTGAGCGGCCGACGGGTCCGCAAGAACGAATGAAGACGGCTTCGGAGCGTGATACCTGAAATCATTTTTAACACCGATGGTTGGTGCGTTCCTCTGGTACACCCTGACATAATCGACGTCCATGTGCGTCGGGAATATTGAAGCGTCGATGTTCTGTCCCTGGTACGCGCCGCCCACCGCGACGTTGATGATCCAGTAGAACGGCGAACGAAACGCCACGGCATTGTCTGGTGTAGTAATGCTGGGGGTGGTGAATTGCGCGGAGGGGTAATTCGGGCCCCAGAACAACGTGTCATCGAAATAATATTTTACATAGGTTGTGTCCCACAGAACCCCATAGGTGTGGTAGCGGTCGGTGAGGGCCGTGGGATAATTATGCTGGCAGCTGTGATAGCTCGGTGCGCCATTGATGCCGTAGTGGCAGCATGCGATGAATTCATCGTCGCCCGCAACCGCCGGCACCGGCTGCGCCGCGTTTGCGGGTACGATGCAGGAACAGGTTCTCTGTTCGTAGAGTTCCATCTCGCCGCAGGTGGGCCACGCAACGCCGTGCTGGATGCTGTTGCCCAGGAGCCAGCATGCAGACCACAGACCAGGCCCATTCTTTCCATTCATTCCTTGCGGGCATTTAAGGGCCGCTTCAAAATAACCGTAGGTAAATATCTTCCTGTCATGGGTGTCGATTCGGCCGGAAGGATAAACACCCCCGCGAACGGGAACGGTTATTTTACTTTTGGACCAAATCTTCAAGCTGCCGTTGCTGACTTCAATGCAACTGTCAACGTATTTCTCCTGTTCTGCGTTGTACACCGGCCCGGTATCGCTGTACCAGGAACTCGTATCCAGCTTGGTGCCGTTGAATTCGTCGGACCATACAAGTCCCATTTTCAACGTATCGGTAACATTTTTCGGCAAGGCGAAGACGCTCGCCGCACAAACAAAAATCATCAACACAAGTTCACTAAATCGTTTCATCAGTCCCCCTTTTTAAATTAAATTGGGTTTATCTTTGGTGACGGAAATTCATAGTAAGGCAAAAAGAAACTTAGGTTTTTTAACGCTTGAACCGTTTCGCTTAAAAAACGCTTACCTCGTCTATCTAATTGAATTTGCTAATTATCCTGGCCCGTCAATCGCATTTCAAATCGGTTACAAAGCAGTTATAGGAAAATATAGCACTTTTTGATAAAAATGCAAGAAAAAAATGGTGCATTTGCAAAGCCAAATCTGCCATTAATTAAAGTTCGGATATTGGAAAATGATGGTTAATGAATTAAAAATAAGATCCTCATTTTAAAATAACCGGAAATTGGCAGCTTACGCTAGCAGCGGATCTATTTGCAGTAGTTTGTCTACATCGTCCCAAACAACCCGCTTATCGAGCTGCCCCGGTTGCTGTAGACAATTGCCTTTGCAAAAAGCTCGGAAACCGAAAGCACCACCATTTTAGACATCCGCTTTTCAGGGGGAATGGTCACGGTGTCGGTGACCACGAGCCGCGAAAGCGGCGATTTGCCGAGCCGCTCCACCGCTTTTCCGGAGAGCACCGCGTGCACGCAGCTCGCCTCAATCTCCTTGACGCCGAGTGATTCCAGCGCCCGCACCACCTCGAGGATGGAGCCGCCCGTGGCTATTTCGTCGTCGAAGATGAGGGCGCGCTTGCCTTTGACCTCGCCGATCACGTGGTGGACCTTCGCGCATTCAGAATCGTCGTCTCGGCGCTTGTCGAGGATGGCAAGCGGCAGGCCCAGGTTGATGGCATATATGCCGGCGCGCTTCGCGCTCCCGGCATCGGGCGCCACCACCACGCTGTTTTCGATGCCCGCCTTTTCCTTATAATATTTACAAATGAGCTTTCCGGCAAGCAGGTGGTCCACCGGAATGCGGAAAAAGCCCGCGATCTGCGGCGAGTGCAGATTCATGGTCATGACGCGGTCGGCGCCTGCGGTCTCGAGCAGGTCAGCGATCAGCCGCGCCGTGATGGAAATGCGCGGCTCGTCTTTTTTGTCCGAACGCGCATACGGGTAGTACGGCAGCACCGCGGTGATCGAATCCGCCTTTGCATGCTTGATCGCGTCGATCATGATGAGCATCTCCATGATGTTCTCGTTGACCGGCGGGCACGACGACTGCACCACATACACATCCTTGCCGCGCACGCTTTCGAGGATCCGCACCTTGATGTTCTCGTTGCTGAACTTGATGATCTCGCACTTTCCCGGCGCGATGCCCGCATGCCTGCAGATTTTTTTGGCAAGTTCGGGGTTCGAATTGCCGGAAAAGATTTTAAGCGTGTCCTTCATGGTCTGTCGCCTCTCAGGAATATTTTTTAAAGGAAAGTATAAAATACTATCTCAGATCAGGTTCGGCCAACACCGTCACCGCCCGCCTTCCTTGTTTTCCGCGCGTCCCACTCAAACGTGATGTCCATGACCGAGTCCGAAATCAGGCGCGGCTGGGAAATGTGTTTTGGCTCAAAGTAAAAATCGCCGTCTTCAAGGTCGAGCATGGCGAACACCGCCTCGCGCTTGGTGAAATTCCTGTAGAACGCGTCCACCACCTGGCCCTTGATGAAAATAAGATACCCTTTGCGCCTTCCGCAGTAGATGTGGAGAATGCCCTCGCGCCTGCCGATCTCGAGGAACTGTATCGCGTCAAGCAGATGGGTCTGCCGAAGGTTTCCCTGGAATGCAAACGTAGTCTTATAATGCTGCTCCTCCTTGACCTCCCTTGGCCGCAGGAAGGAAAAAAGGAAAAGCAGCCCTACCCCGCCGCCCACGCCGGTGATGAAGCCGGTGGAGAGAATAACGATGGTAAGGGCGTCCAAAGTCATGATAATAAAATAGTAAATGCGAAAACAAGTTGACGGGTTGACGCGTAAACGAGGTGAGGGCGTGGAGGGTTACAAGTTTAGAAGTTGAGTTGTTGGGAAGGTGAGGAGGTAAGAGTTTGAGTGTTAATTTTTATCGGAGTGGAGCGGCCTAACAGGTTGTTGAAAAAGCCGTTTTCTCGCCGTCGGTCCAAGGGTGCGCCCAGCGGGAGGTTCGGGCTTGCAGCGGCTGGTGCCCCGCTACACCCAGGAGAGACCCCGCCCGCCGGAGGCCGAGGTTGGAATATTTTTTTCACACGTCTTCCTTCTCCGACAAATCCTCCCGCTCCTTTGTCCGCACGATCTTCTCGATCCCCTTAACCTTCTGGATTCTCCTGAAAATCTGCTTGAGCTGGTTCTTGTCGGAAATCTCTATTGTAAATAATGCGTTCGCCTGCTGGCCCCGCGTGCGGATGCTGCCGTCCGACACGTTGACGCCGAGGTTCGAAAATATCTCCGACACCTCGTGCAGGAGGCCGGGCCGGTCGCCGGCCGTGATCTGCAGCGACACCGTGTATTTTTTCGCCTCGCCCTCGTCCCAGCTCACCTGAACCTTGCGTTCCTCGTCGTCGGAAAACAGCGGCACGTTGGGGCAGTCGGTGCGGTGGATGGCGATGCCGCGTCCCCTCGTGACGAACCCCGTGATGGGATCGCCCGGGATCGGGTTGCAGCATTTCGCGAACCGCACCATGAGGTTGTCGGAGCCGCCCACGAGGACGCCGCGCACCCGGTTTCCCCTGCGGAAGGTGCGCACGATGCGCGACACCATCGCCGACGGCCCGAACCGCCGCACGTTCCGGTTCTGGACAAATTCAATGACACGGGCCGCGGGGAGCTCACCGGAGCCGATCATCTCGTAGAGCCGGTCGAGCGTGTTGACGCCGAGCGACGACAGGATCGCGGGCGCCTGTTCGATGAACGCGCCGGTGCGGTTGATCTTCTTGAGCTGCGCGCCCACGATCTTCTTGCCGAGCTCGATGCTCTCCTGGCGGCCGGCGCTCTTGAGCCAGCGCCGGATCCGGGAGCGCGCCTTGGCGGTTTTTACCTCGCGCAGCCAGTCAACCGAAGGTTTCTTGTTGACCGAATGCAGCACCTGCACGGTCATGCCGCTCTTGAGCTCCTTGCTGACCGGCTCTATCTTTCCGTCAACCTTTGCGCCCATGCAGTGGATGCCGAGGTCGGTGTGGACCGCGAACGCGAAATCGAGCACTGTGGCGCCCTTGGGCAGCGAGATGAGGTCGCCCTTGGGCGTGAACACGAAGATCTCGGCGTGGAACAGGTCGATCTTGAAGAACTCGTAGAACTCGGTCGAGTCGGTGAGGTCCTTCTGCCAGTCGATGATGTTGCGCAGCCACGACAGCGAGCGGTCGTCGCGCGAGACCGCGGTGCCGCCTTCTTCTTTGTAAACCCAGTGGGCGGCGATGCCCTCCTCTGCCACCTGGTTCATCTCCCACGTGCGGATCTGCACCTCGATGATGTTCCCCTTTTCGCCGAATACCGTGGTGTGCAGCGACCGGTAGCCGTTGGGCTTGGGCGAGCTGATGTAGTCCTTGAATCGCTCCTGGATGGGCTTCCACATCGAATGCACCACGCCGAGCGCAAAGTAGCAGTCGCGCACCGTGTTGGTGATGATGCGGATGGCGAGCAGGTCATATACCTCCTCGAACGGCTTGTTGCGCTGTATCATCTTGCGGTAGATGCTGTAGAAATGCTTGGGCCTGCCGATGACCGTTGACTCGATGCCCTCCTCCTTGAGCCGACGGCGCAGCGGCTCGGCAAGAGTCTCGATGAGCACCTCCCGCTCGCCGCGCGAGGCGACCACCTTTGCCACGATCTCCTTGTGCTCGGCCGGGTAGAGGTATTTGAACGCGAGGTCCTCGAGCTCCCACTTGATTTTCGCCATGCCCAGCCGGTGCGCGAGCGGTGCGTAGATGTCGAGCGTTTCGGCAGCCACCTGGCGGATCTTCGCGGGCTCGAGGTAACTGAGGGTCCTCAGGTTGTGCAGGCGGTCGGCGAACTTGATGATGATGACGCGGATGTCCTCGGCCATGGAGAGAAGCATCTTGCGGTAGGTCTCGGCCTGGCGCTCCTCGCGCGATCGCAGCTGGAAGCGCTGGATCTTGGTAACGCCCTCGACGAGCAGGAGGATCTCCTCGCCGAACTCGTCGCGGATCTTCTCGCGGGTGATGGAAGTATCCTCGAGCACGTCGTGAAGCAGGCCGGCCGCGACGGTGACGGAATCGAACTTCTGTTCGGCGAGGATGAGGGCCACGGCCACCGGATGCGCCAGGAACGGGTCGCCTGACTTCCGCTTCTGGTCGCGGTGCGCGTTCCACGAAAATCGGTACGCTTTGTCAACGAGCGCGGCATCGACCTTGGGGTTGAGCTCCTTCACCTGGCCGCAGAATCCCGCGGCAGCCTCGTCGACGGCGGATAGTGTCGGGGGGAAGACGTGCGAAGACGGCTCCATTGTTTTTGCCCCTTTACAGCCTGCGTCTCAAGAAATATTCGTCGATCCAGGTGTAAAAATTCTGTTCTTGTAACAGGTATGATTCCAATATAACTCATCTGGGGATAATTTTCTATAATTTATCAACAAGGGCAATTTATAGGGCGGGCAGATGGTAGGAAGGGGCAAGAATAATCATCCCCGAAGAAAGATTAAAAAGTAAGCAAAAAAACTGGGCGCGGCGTGCTCTGGCTGCGGCTTTTAATGAGTCCCTTCTGAATCGGTACCTCCCCGCAGGCCTCCTGCGCCGATTCGCATTTGTCATTAAGCGACTTCCGGCAGGCCGACTCGGAATTGTACTACTCTGGGGCGCAGCAGCCGGCATAAAAAAAGTGAAATAAAACCGCAGCAATAAAGAGTAAGTTTTTCATGCCGTCCTTATCGTTTTACCGGCATGGCGTCAACGCACCGTTCAATGGCGTCGATGGTCGAACCGTCGGGACGGCTTACATACCCCAGACCCCTGCTCGTCGCGGACTCCCGGCAGTATGTGCCAAGTTCCGCTTCCTCGAACACGCCCACCGCGGACGTGCGCAGCAAATCGGCGAGCTCGAACAACACGGTGGGCCCAGCGACCACGAATTCCGATTTGGAAATAACGGCGGCGCTGCGGGCCGCCGGCAGGTCCGCGAGCAGCGGCAGGTTCCGCTCGCCGGCCCACGCCGCCGCGTCTCCCCCCGGTTCACCGTGTGAAAACAGCCAGCACACGAACGGTTTTTTCTGCAGCATGTCAAGGAGTGACTGCGTCCACTGCCTGCCGTGGCGGCGGTAAAAATACGCGCCGTCGATGCCGATGAGCCGCGCCGCGAGCGGCACCTTCATCTCGCGCAGCATAAGCCCCGCCTCATCGGCAGCTTCCCGGGTCACGCTCCAGCGCGCCTTGGGCCCCGAAGGAACCCCGAGCATGGCGGCAAGAAGCATGCTCCGGTCCGTGAGATAGGTGCGGCACGGCGCGGGATTCACATGCAGGTTGAGGAACGGATAGTCTCCCGCGCCCTTGATGCCGATGCGCACCTGGGCCGCGCTTTTGCCCGCGCAGTAGAGCAGCGAAAGGTCGGGATTCGGCTCGAGCATCAGGCACATGTCGAAGCGCCCGGCGCTTATTTCTCTTCCGATCCCGTCGAATTCCCTTGAAAAAAGATAACGGTCCGCCGCGTCGTATTCCATGAATTTCGAAACGGTGCCGAGCGTTTTGAAAAACGGCGCCACCCGTTTTTCGCACAGCGCCACCAAATGCGCGGCCTTGAAATGCGCGGCAACCGAGGTGAGGCACGACACCTGGTGGAGCGCCGCAAGCGGCTCTTCGGGAAGAATGACGAGGATGCGCGGGAGGGGGCCGCACGCGTAGGGAAATTCAAACCGCGGCGCCTTGTATTTCCGCGCCACGCTCCATTTGAGCAGCGACACCATCGCGGCGTCGGGCAGGAAACTTGATAAAAAGGATTTGAAACTTCCGAAAAGCTTTGATTTTCTCATGCGCGCATATTACAATGTCTTAAGGGTCAAACGCCGCCCCGCTTTTTTTGACTCCGGCGCCCGGATAATAATAGATGAGAATGATTCCGGCAACAATGAAAATACATTGTTTTTCCCGAGGTGCGGGCCTGCATGAATAAAAGACCACCGAGCACGGCCAACGCCGCCCTTACGGTATTGTTCCTCGCCTGCGCCGCATTTTTCGCCTCGGGAGTGGCCGATCCCGCGCTTGTGAAAGTTCCCTTTCTTTCGTGGGCGCTGGGAATCCTGGCGGCCGCCTGCATGGCGGGCGTCATCGTGGCGGCGCGGGAGGAACTGATCCTGGTTCTCCGGCTGGGTCCGGCCTGCCTGATTGCGATGCTCGCCATCGCCGCAGTGCATTTGTCAAGCCATGGCGCCCTCTACGGCTATCCGTCGTCCCCGCTTTTCCTTTTGTACTTCGCCGCGGTCATCCTGTACGGAACGCTGGGCTCGGCATCGCAATGGCTCGTGGTGCTCGGCTCTATCCTTGGCGCCGAGATTGGTTCCCTGGTTGTCAACGGCTATTTCAACGTGTTCCAGTCTCCCGACTGGCTGCAACTGCTCGCGCACCGGATATCCCCGCTCTGGCAGCCCCTGGCGGCGCTTGTTATTTCGGGCCTTATTCCTTATTTTATTGTACGCCAGCGGAGGCCCGCAGCCAGCGCCCGGCAGGCTTCCCCGGCACCGGCAAAAACCGCGGCGCTCGCCATGGGCCCGCCAATGCCCACTCCCGTCGCCTCCCCCGCTCCGGGCAATTCCAAGAACCTTTTAATGGAACCGGACACGGGCATCTACAACAAATCGAGCATGGACGATCTTTTGTCAAGCGTTGTCTATTTCATGAGCAGGAATTTTAAGGCCTATTCGGCGCTCGGGTTTGTGTACGATGAGGTGAACCAGGTGTTCGCGCTCAATTCGTTCCATTCCAAGAGCCATGCCATCAACAACAGCATCGCGATTCCCCTCGGGAAAGGCCTCGTGGGCCGCGTGGGCGTGGAGAAAAACTCTTTTATGACCGGCGATCTGACCATGTACCCGGCCGAGCTTTTATATTATACCGCGCTCGAGCCCATCAACTCGGTGCTCGCGGTGCCCATCCTCTCGGACTCCCAGGAGCTCCTGGGCGCGCTCGTGGTCGACAGCCCCGACAAGCACTGCTTCAACGAGCAGCACAAGGACACGATGCGGCGGTTCTCGGTGCTCGCGGCCGCGTTCATCACCAACGTGCGCATGCGTTTCGAGCAGGAGCGGGCCGCGAGGAGCTTCCAGATCTTCTACGAGGCGTCGCAAAAGTTCATCACCGCGCTGCGCGCCGACCAGGTGTTCGAGGTGCTGTTCAGCATGGTGGGCCTCCTCACGCGCGCCGCGCGCATGATGCTCGTCACGTTCAACGAGCAGACCAAGCGCGGCGTGATCAACCGGATTGTGGGCGCCTCGCCGGAACTGCAGGAGGGGATGGAATTCCCCATCAACGCGGGCCTGTACTCGTACGCGTTTACAAAACGGACCATCGTCAACATGGGAAACCTTCCGTCGTACCGGGGGAAATATTACCGCTTCCTGCCCAACGAGGGGCGGAACCCGTCCATGCTGTCGCTCATCATCTTCCCGATCCTCGACGAGGAGCAGCGCATCCTGGGCCTGCTGTCGATCGAGAGCGACGCGGCAAACCAGTTCGCGGGCGAGACCGAAAAATACCTCTCAACGCTGCTGGGCAACGCTTCGGTGGCCATCGAGCGAGCGCACCTGTACCAGAAAATGGAAATGCTCGCCAGCACCGACGGCCTCACGTTGCTGTACAACCACCGAACCTTCCAGGAGCAGCTCGCCAAGGAAATCGAGCGCGCCCGGCGCTACAAGCGCCCCCTGTCGCTGCTGCTCATGGACATCGACCATTTCAAGTCGTTCAACGACACCTACGGCCACCCCGTGGGCGACCTGGTGCTCAAGGAAATCGCGCAGTGCATCAGGCAGTCCATCCGCGTCAACGATATCGCGGCGCGCTACGGCGGCGAGGAATTCGCCGTGATCATCCCGGAAACCGCGGGCGAGGGCGCCATGATCATCGCGGAGCGCATCCGCCGCACCGTGGAGCAGCGCGCCATTGTCTCGCTTGACAAGCAGCTCCACGTCACCATCAGCCTGGGCTGCGCGGTGATGCCCCAGCACGCCGCGGCGCAGCAGCCCCTCATTGACGCATCGGACAAGGCGCTCTATTTTTCCAAGGAGCACGGCAGGAACCATGCGACCATTTTCACGCCTGACATGCTGAAATAAAAAAGGGCGTCCAGCAGGACACCCCTTTGTCAACGTTGATCAAATCAGGAAATCACTTGCCGGATGCGGCCGCCTCCTTGTCCGCCTTCTGCGCCGCCGCGAGCGAGGACTTGGAAAAGGAGAAATACGCGAGCGTGATGTCTTCCAGCGGCTTGAGGTTGCGCTCGTCGGCATCCACCACCAGCTTGTATTTCGTCAAAAGCATCTGCCTAACGCCGGGCACCTTGTTCCCCTCCACGTCGATGGCCAGGTCGCACACCTTCCCACCCCTCGGCTTCACCTTTGCGCCGCCGGCGAAAACATAGTCGATGCTGTCAACCGGGAGCTTCACGGCGCCACCGCCGGTGTCGATCACGAACAAGGCGTTGCAGTCGACGCGGCCCTTGGCCGAGTAGCCGGAGCCCTCGATGTACCCGCTCGACATCACCGTGAGGTTGATGTCGGCATTGACGGGAAGGGAGTCCTCGCCCGGAAACTTCCGCACGAGCGTCACCGCGTCGTACTTGCCGATGAACATCTTCCAGTATTTGCAGCTGTCAAGCTTCCCGGTCTTCGCGTTGATCCAGAAGATCGGCTTCTCCAGCAGCGATTTTGCGGGCGCGGTTGCCGACATGACAAGCACCGCGCCGCCAATGAGCAGAATCATCCGTGAAAGTTTCATGATTGCCTCCCGAAAGTTAGGCGTTATTATCGAAGATTCATTTTATCGACTGTTATAGGAAAATAGTAGTTAGGATGCCGGAAACAAAATAAGCATCTGCTGGTGGAATGCGATTTTTTTCTGCGGACCCGTTCCTGTTGCCGCTTCATGCCCGTTCTTGCTTTATTTCATCTATCCTGAGGAGCACACCCTCGCCTGCCTTTTCCGTGGTGATGAGAAACCGAATACGAAAATCCCCGGTTATGTTGGCGAGGTCGGGATATGCCGGAACCTTTATATTGCTTTTGCCAGTGTTAATCGTGTTGGTGACGGTGTTCCGGATGGTGCAAGTCTTGCAATGAACGGTCTTTCCGCACCCACCCGGCAATGAAGCCCATCTGCACCCGATCGCGTCTCCACCGAGTTTGTCGTCCACTTCTTCCGGTTTTTTGCCCAGCGCCGATAGGGCGGCCGCGTTGCCGGCAATGACCCTTCCCTCCGCGTTCACCAGGAACACCGGCTCGGCAAAGCGGTTAAGGAACCGCCGGAGCGGCCTTGCCTGCGTCAACAGGAGCCTGCGCGCGCAATCAGGGCATATTCCGTGTGAAATCGGTTTGCCGCCGGAGTCGCGGCCGTTGTCCGAATCGTCAAGCAGCTTCCCGCACCATGCGCATACAGTTTTCATCCTGGTTCCCCCTCAACAAACCCCTCGGCCCTTTTTGGCGCGATCACTTCACAACGGCTCCCTGGTTCAGCGCGATTTCCACCGCCTTGCACATCGCCATGGTGTTCACGCTCGCGCCCGACACCGCGTCGATCTTCTCCGCCTGCTTCTCGATGATTTTTGCCGCAATCTTATCCGTCAATCCCTTGGTCGCCCGCATTGCAGGGTTGGTCTGTTTTATGCCAATGATCTTGTGGCCGGCCACCGCCACCTCGACGTCGTAATTCCACCTGCCCTTGTGGTACGAGCCGCGGTACACGCCGTCGGCCTTTTGGGAAAGATCGACGTTGGCGATAGTCAGCTTTTTGATCTCGCCCATGCCGATGCTGCCGACGAAGGCGCCGATGACCATAAGCGCGAGCAGCACGCCGGCGACTATTCCGGTGATCTTGAGCACTTTTTTCATCACAAACCTCCTTGGGGAAATACCTTTCTTTTCACTTTGTGTTCTCTGTGTCTCCGTGGCCATCTTTTTTGATGTATCTTGTCGGATCTTTTACCCCGGCCTGCTCAAACCCCTTTTTCCGCAGCAGGCAACTGTCGCAGGCGCCGCAGGCAAGCCCTGACGGCGCTGGATCATAGCAGCTGTGCGTGATGCCGTAATCCACGCCGAGCTTTTTGCCGCGCCTGATGATTTGCGCTTTTGTCAAATTGATCAGCGGCGCATGAATTTTGATTCTTATTCCCTCAACTCCCGCTTTGGTCGCAAGGTTGGCCATTTTTTCAAACGCGGCTATATAGAGCGGCCTGCAGTCCGGGTAGCCGGAATAATCAAGCGCGTTGACCCCGATGAAGATGTCCCTGCTGCCGATGATCTCCGCATAGGCAACCGCATAGGACAGAAAAATGGTGTTGCGCGCGGGAACATACGTGCTCGGAATCTCAGACCCGATTTTCTTAAGGGACCGTTTCTTCGGCACCGGTTTTTTCGAGGTAAGGGAGCTTCCCGCCAATACCGATTTGTCAATCTTGATTGTCAGATGGTTCTTGACGGAAAAGGATTTTGCCACGCGCTTCGCCGCCGCCAGTTCCGTGGAATGGCGCTGCCCGTAATCGAACGAGAGCGCGTGGATCTCGAAACCATGCGATCTGGCAATAGCGCAGCAGGTGGCCGAATCGAGCCCGCCGCTGAGGAGAACCACGGCTTTTTTCCGCATGTCAACGGCCCCTTGCGTCGCCCCAGATGAACTTGTGCACCTGCAGCCCCAGCCTCGCCACCGTGTTTTTCTCAAGCATCCATGCGGCAAGGTCCTTGGGCGCGAGGATGTTCCAGGCAGGCGAGAAAATAATGGTGCACCGGCCGGCCAGCCGGTATTGGGCGACAAAATCGACCGCCCATTCGAAATCGGCGCGGTCGCACAGCACGAACTTGCATTCGTCGTGCGGCCGCAGCTCGTTGAGGTTGGGCATGTGCAGCGAGCCGCCCGCGCCGCTGGCAGGGCTCTTGACATCAAGTATTCGTATGCACGGCTCGGGGAGCATGGAGATGTCCTTTGAGCCGTTGGTCTCCACGAGCACGGTGTGGCCGTCGTCGCAGAGCCGGCCGGCAAGGATGGCGGTCTCTTTCTGCAGCAGGGGCTCGCCGCCCGTGATTTCCACCAGCCGGCACTCCTGCGAGCGCACCCACGCGCAAACGTCGTCCACGCTCATGCTCGTTCCGCCCGTACGCGCATACCGCGAATCGCAATACACGCACGAAAGGTTGCAGCCCGCAAGCCGCACGAACGCGCACACCTCGCCCGCCAGCGTGGACTCACCCTGGATGCTCTTGAATGTTTCGCATACGGTAAGCATGGGTCACCGGTAATAGGCCGCAGTGTTGCCCGGCGTTTCGGTCACTTCCACGCGCACCATGTTGCAGCCATTGTTTGCGACAAGCGCCTCGAGCTTCTCAAAGATGTGCTGCGCGCAGTTTTCCGACGAGGGGTTCTGGTTCTTTTTCTCGAACAGCGCGTTGAGGTCGGAGTGGTCGAGCTCCTTGAGCACGTCGGTAAGCGCGGCCTTGAATGTGCGGAAATCCATGCCGATGCCGATCGGGTCGAGCTTTTCGCATCTGACAACGGCGCGCACCTGCCAGTTGTGGCCGTGCACGTTTTCGCACGGGCCGTCGTACCGGTTGAGGTGGTGGGCCGCGGAAAAGGAGGATTCGGTGGAGATTTCGAACATGAACTATCCTCTATCATATTGTTTGATGATTCATGACTAAAATTAATTATGACGCGTGAATATTACTATAATGATAAATGCTGATTTGCGTGATGTTTGATGAATGGAATGGTCCAATCATTTTGTCTTCCGCTGTTCAATAATTTCCGCCATGGTAACCTCCGGATGCCGGTAAAAATACCCCTTCTGCGCCACCGTCCCGATAATCGCCCGGTTCGGGCACCAGTTGTAGCAGGCAAGGCAGTTTTCGCAGTGATGCTGCCACTGAGGTCTATTGTCTGCCATTTTGATGTTCTTGACAGGACAGACTTTCGCGCAGATGCCGCAGCCGTTGCATTTGTCATTTATTTGAAAGCCCGCGTCTGCGCGATGGATGAGTTCCTCCACCGGCGTTTCCCGCGGAGAGACGGAGACTTTTGCCAAAGAATTTCTGACCAGCGAATTGAACAATGGGCGAAGCGGGATCAGGGCCATGTACCAAAGCTTGTCGGATAGTAAGCTGCCCGTTTGTCGCCGCG
Organism: Chitinivibrionales bacterium; assembly: GCA_035516255.1. Classification (NCBI taxonomy): domain Bacteria; kingdom Pseudomonadati; phylum Fibrobacterota; class Chitinivibrionia; order Chitinivibrionales; species Chitinivibrionales bacterium. The sequence continues at coordinate 69,235 of DATJAL010000016.1, forward strand.
CAATTCTTGCGCCGATGGTTTCCAACTTTCTTTTAGAGGCAGCAAAAACTCTTTGATGATTCTCCCAAAACTTTCTAAACGCGTTTTGCGGCATGTGAACGCCGAAGGTTGCGGAAAGCCCCGCTCCGCGTGCGCGGAGAATGCGATGGAGATTCCTGAACGAATCGCCCATGCCGCCGCCGTAGGTGGCAACGGCGAAAATATATTGGGAAGGAAGAACGGAAAGCTTTTCGGCGAAGGTTTTTATGATGGGCGGCAAGCCGTTGTAATACACCGGAAATATGATGCCGATGGTGTCGGCGTCGGGTTTGATTTCTTTCTCGTCAATGACTGAAGCTATGGGGATTGTGCTTGCGCCGGACTTTTCCGCAAGGTCCCTTGCGACGCGGAGGGAATTGCCGGTGCCGGAGAAATAATAGATGGTGGTTTTCATATCATAATTATACTTGTGCTTGCAACAGGCCTGACCTAAAGATACAGGCCACCCTTTTTTTTATTTCAAATAGGTTTTATTAGGATATTTCGTGTGCCCCGACCTTCAGGTCGGGCCTCTGCCGGTTGTAAAAAGAATTTACCTAAAAGTAAATTGCTGCCTTTGCGGATTGAGCATCACAGCCGGCATGTTGAATCTATCTGGGATCAAACTACATTTGTTTATCCGGGCATATGCCGAAGACCATCGGTATTCCTCCGGAGTTGACGCCAATTTTTTTCTTACCGGATTGGCTTCGATGTAGCCTATCGAATCGCAGATAGCCTTTGCGTTCCAAAGATTTCGGTCAAATCCGCCGCCGTGCTGCCAGAACCTGAACACCTCTCGATTCCTTTCCAGAAGGATAAACGACTTAAAACGGTCTTTTTCATTAAATAAAATATGATCCCGATACCGTTTCGCCATCTTTCCTTTGATGTCATTCTGAATTCTCGAAATATCATAACTGGTTTTTTGCGGCCAAATCAGCAGATGAGCGTGGTTAGGCATCAAAACATAGGCCCATAAACTAAACAAGTGTTCATCTCCTGCTTTCTGCAATTCCGACAAGAAAAGCTCGCACGCTGTCTGATCGCTCAGATAAGAACGCTGCTTGTAGCATGAAAATGTCAGTTCATGTACATGACCGGCAACATTGTAATGAACCGGATGGACTTTTGGATTAAAACGATTATTCATGATTTCAATTTACAACTGTTCCATTCAACGGGCCCGACCTGAAGGTGCGGGCCACGCAATTCTTTTTCTATATGTCACACCCCTCAACACATCACCTTAAAAAACTATCTCTTCCATCCTTAAAAAGCAAATTTCCCCCGTTGAACAACATACCGCCTAATTCCAATTCCGTCTCCCCTCCCATTACTTATATTTTATAGCGAATATTCATTCATAATCGGCCAAATAAAAGGATGCCCTTTCCTTGCTCATGCCGAAAAAAAACAAACCCGATCTTGCCTCACAACAGGTCTACCGTGTGCTCGACGCGAACCTCAACCGGCTGCGCGAGGCGCTCCGCGTGATCGAGGAATATTACCGGTTCATGCGGCTCGACAAACGTTGCGCGGTCTCTCTCAAATCAATGCGCCATTCGCTTGACGCGGTTGAAGCCGGGATCGGCCGCGGTAACCTGCTTGCGGGCCGCGATACCGGTTCAGACCCGTTTGCGGACGGGAACCGGCCCGAGGAGCTGTTTCGCGCAAAGGCCGGCGACGTTCTTCGCGCGAATTTCAAGCGCGGCCAGGAGGCCGGCCGCGTGATTGAGGAATTTTTAAAAGTTACTTCTGCATCCGAGCTTTCAAAAAAGGCAAAGATCGTACGTTTCGCGCTTTATTCACTTGAAAAAAAGTTTCCGGAGTAATCGCTGCCATGGCAAAAAACGGCGACAAAACAGAAAAAGAAGACGACGACCTGGACCAAGACGACGTCGAGCCAGAGGAACAGGAAGAGAAGGCCCCGCGCGAGCGGCGGCCGTCGCGGCCCCGAAAGAAGCCCGTGTACGGCCATCCGGTATGGGGCATGGCGTTCATCGCGCTCGGCGTGCTGGTCCTTATCTCGCTTGTTTCCTTTTTTGTCAATAACACCGAAAACGTCCTCGGCCCGTATTTCGGCACCGGTATGGCAAAGGGACTCGTGTACCTGTTCGGCGCGCTGCCGTCGCTGCTGTTCCCGCTTTCCCTCTGCTTCATCGGGTGGAAAAACCTTGCCGGCACCGAGCTCAAGACCAATACCCTGCTGTTCATATCGGCGCTCGTCGTGGAGATATCGCTGGTGTTTGCCATCCACAACCTGCCCGCGCTCGCGCAGAAGAAATTCACCGTCACCGAGAACCTCATCGGCAACGCGATCACCGATGCGCTCCATTACCTGTTCGGCAGCCATGAGTTCGGCCCCTATTTTATTTCCTTTTTCGCAATCGCGATCACGGGACTGCTCTGCTTCCGCATCAACCCCGTTTCCGCCAGCGTGGCGGCGTACAAGTTCGTGATCGCCGCCGCGCTCTGGCTCGGCGGCGTTTTTTCACGGCCGAAACAAGGCCAGACGCCGGCCAGGGCCAAAGGCGCTGCCAAGCCCAAAAAGGCCGAGACTGCCGCGGCAGAGGCGGCCGGCGGCAAGGGCGAGGAAATTGACGAAGTGGAACACGAACGCCAGCTGCAACAGGAACGCGACCTGCAGGCGTTCAGGCAAAAGCTCAAGGAGCCCATCAAGATCACCACCATGGCCATCGAGCCCGAAGACGCCGGTGAAGCCGCGGCCGAACCGGTGCCGGAGGAAGCTCTTGACACAGGGGAAGCAGGCGGCCGCTCAAAGGCGCCCGTGCTGCCCGGCAAGCCCATCGAGAACCAGAACCCGTACCGCCTGCCCTCGCCCGACGTGCTGTCCACCCCGCCCGAAACCGCGCTGCAGGCCGACGAAAAATCCATCAACGAGAACTCGCAGATCCTCGAGCGCACGTTGCTCAACTTCGACATCGAGGGCAAAGTGAGCAACGTGTGCTACGGCCCGGTAGTGACGCGCTACGAGATCGAGCTTGCGCCCGGCGTCAAGGTGGCGCGCGTGCTCAACCTGCAGAACGACATCGCCATGGCCGTGGGCGGCCAGAAGATCCGCATCGAGGCGCCCATCCCGGGCAAGGCCGCGATCGGCATCGAGCTGCCGAACAAGACCAAGCAGATCGTGCACTTCAAGCACATCCTGATGTCCGACGCGTTCAAGAAGGCAAAGGCAAAGCTGCCCATGATCGTGGGACAGAACATCTCCGGCGTCCCGTTCGTCACCGACGTTGACAAAATGCCGCACCTGCTCGTGGCGGGCCAGACCGGATCGGGCAAGAGCGTGTGCATCAACGCCATTCTGTGCAGCCTGCTCATGACGAAAACGCCGCACGAGCTGCGCATGATCATGATAGACCCCAAAAAGGTGGAGCTCACTATTTACGAGGGCATCCCCCATCTCGTTTCGCCCGTGGTCACCGAGCCCAAGGAGGCGGTGAAGGCGCTGTACTGGGTGGTGATGGAGATACAGCGCCGGTTCGCGCTCCTTAAAAAACTGCGCGCGCGCGACATCGAGGGCGCCAACGCGCGGCTTGCGGCAAAAGAATACGCTGAGGAATCCCTTACCGAAGACGAAAAAATCGCGCTGCCGAGGATCGTCATCTTCGTCGACGAGCTCGCAGACCTCATGCTCACCGCGTCCAAGGACGTGGAAAGCCACATCCTGCGCATCGCACAGCTCGGCCGCGCAGCCGGCATCCACCTCGTGGTGGCCACGCAGCGGCCGTCGGTTGACATCATCACGGGGCCCATCAAGGCCAACCTCGCGTCGCGCATGGCGTTCCGCACCATTCAGTCGATCGATTCCCGCACTATCCTCGGCCACCAGGGAGCCGAGCAACTGCTCGGCGAAGGCGACATGCTGTTCCTGCGCAACGGCGCGCCCGACCTCGAACGGTATCACGGCGCATACATATCGGAAAAAGATGTCGAAAGCCTGGCAAAGGAGATCAACGACCAGCATTACGAAATGATCAAGTTCGAGAATTTCTCCGACCTTGTCGGCGACGCATCCGCCGGGCCCGACGGCTACAGCTGCGACGGCGGCCGGGACGATCTGTTCGATGAGGCCGCGCGCATGATCGTGAGCATGGGCCAGGGCTCAACGTCGCTTCTGCAGCGCAGGATGAAAATCGGCTACGCGCGCGCCGGCCGCATCATGGACGAGCTGCACCAGGCCGGCATCGTTGGCCCGCCCGACGGCAGCAAGATGCGCGAGGTGCGCATGAAGCCCGACGAGCTCGAGCATTTCCTGCAGGGCCAGAAATCGGGGGGCGCGGCAGGCGGGCAAAGTTTGTAACTATTTGTAAAAACAATTTTTTGGGATATTCGTAATTCTTTTTGTTGATTTTTCCGGGGGAGAGGTATCTCCCCCGGCCTCGACCTCCTCGCCCCTCACGGGGCTGCGGGGTCCTCGGCACTCCCCTCTCCTGGGTGCGGCCGGGTACCGCGAGTCGCAAGATTCACACATCCGTTGGGCGCACCCGCGGAGGCCGGTTGTCGAGGAAAATTTACTGTCAGTTGTTATCATTCAACGTTTTTTATATACAGATTCGGACAATTCCTTGCGACAAATCACATCAACCTTTCTTTTCCTCGTCATCGCCGCAACCTGTTGCTTTTGTCAACAAGACCGGCTTATTGACAGGATCAAACAGAATTACAACGGATCGAAAACGCTCTCCGCCTCGGTTGACGTCCGCATCGTGTGGAAGGTGCGCGAGAAGACCGACAACCTGCGCGGCAGCATCCTGCTCGCGCCGGGCGACAAGTTCCGGGTAGATCTCGGCCCTACGCTGTGGGTGAGCGACGGCGCCACCCTGTGGCAGTACGACAGGAACCTGTCGCAGGTGGTCATTTCTTCCCTGTCAAACAACACCTCCATGATCCCCTCGCGCATGGTGGCGGAATACTGCGGTAACTATCCCCTCACCGCATCGAAAAACAAGAATGGGTACGACGTTCTCGAATGGAAGGCCGACAGCGCGTCGGACCAGAAATCAGGGGACGCTTCATACGTCCGCATCACCGCCGAGGGCAAGTCGGCAGTGGTTCATGAACTTTTTATCATCGATTCGCACGGCAACGAAACCACCTATGCATTCACCAAGACCACGTGGAACGGGAAAATCCCGAAAGGCTCGTTTACGTTCGAGCCGCCGAAAGGAGCGCGCATAGTTGACAAGAGATAATTTACGCAAGGCCGTGCTCGCCGGCGCGCTCGTCCTGTGCGCGCTTTCTCTCGCCGGCGGGGCCGATCTGCCCACGCGGGAAATAACGAGCAACAACATCTACGGGTTTGCCGGCGACGGCGACACGCTCTGGATGGTCACCGACCAGGGCCTCAACTACACCATCGCAACGTCCGACACCCTTTCCTGGCTCGGCTACAAGGCGCCGCTTTCCATTCTCGCCCTCGGGTTCGGCGGCGGCACCGCGGTCGTCTGTCTCGACACGCTTCACTTCACAAGAACCGCAAAACTCTGGTACTACCGCCATGCCGCCCATTCGTACGACAGCATCGCGCTTCCGTTCAAACCCGATTCGCTTCCCGCCGCGGCGGAGGTGCGGGGCATCGGCGTCGCGTACGCCGGCAACGCATTCTGGATCGCCTGCGTCGACGGCGGGCTGGTGCGGTGGGACCCATCGGGCCGCACCATGCAGGCGTTTTTCCCCGGTGTCAAGCGCGGGTTCGATCCCGCCGCGGTGCGGCTGACGAGCGCCGACAGTTTCAGCGTGTTCCCCGATTCCTCAAAGCAGGTGCTTGCCGTCGGCGCGCTCAACCAGTCCGCCGACTCCACGCTCCTCTATGTGCTGACGCCCGCCGCGCTGTTCCGGTTTTCGCCGAAAGACACCCTGTGGTCGCGGTTTCCGGCGCGGCTTTCCAACGCGCCCGGGCCGTTTAACAAATACCTCGACCTGTTTTCGAGCATGCATTCGCCCTTGCTTTTTGCGAGCATCGTCACCGCGAGCGGCGGCGGCGCGTTCGACACCCTGCTGTACCGGTACCATTCCGCGGACAGCTCATGGGCACCCTATGCCGTTTCGCAATACGTAACCTCCATCACCTTCGGCCCGGACAGCACCGTATACTGCGCGAGAAAGCCCAACAAGGACGAGAACACCAGCATTTTGTCCGCGTTTTCCGGAAACGTCAAGAACGAAACCCTTCGTTCCGAGCAGTCGTTTGCGCACCGGATCTCCCTTGCCATGAACGGCCTGACGCCCGACAACATCGCCGACATCCTGTATCTCCCGAAATCGGACACTAGCGGCTCGTTCTGGATCGGCACCACATCGTCGGGCGTCATCAACAACGGGCTTTTCTTCTCGCGCCACGAGCCGCAGGACGAGGCCGACAGCACCCCCTTTGTGTATGTGCACCGTGAAAGAAAAATCGAGAGCAGCCTCAAGGAGTCGTATGCCTATCCCGGCATTCTGGGCGGGAGTGCGTTCGGCCCGACGCGTTCCATTTTCGCCTACAGCCTTTCCAAGGCCTCAAAGGTGAGCATCACGGTGTACGATTGGAACATGGACCTGGTCAAGAACGTGATCACCAACGAGGACCGCAAGGCCGGCACGGACGATCCGCTGGGCAACGGCAGGAGCACCGACCGGACGCGTGATGTCTGGGACGGCACCAACAACGCCGGAAAGCGCGTGGCCGTGGGCGTGTACTATTTCAGGATAACGGCGCAGACGGGGGAAAGGTCGTTTGGAAAAATCATCGTGGCAAAATAGTTTGCGGATCGGGACGGTCCTGGCCGCGGCGCTTTTATGCGCGGCCATGGGCGCACGCGCGCAGTCGGGCGGTCAGCCCGGCGCGTATCTGCGGGCGCCCGTTGACGCAGAGGCTGCCGCCATGGGCGGGGCGGAGAGCGCCTCCCCCGGTTATTTTTCCACGTGGTGGAACCCGGCGCAGCTCTCGCTCATTGACAAACGGCTATTCTCATTCGGCGCGGGCCTGTATTCGATGGGCCGCACCGAGGCGTTTGCCTCGTTTGAGTTCAAGCTGCCGCCCCGCGTCGGCATCGGCCTCGGCGCGCTGTACCGCGGCGACCCCTTCATCGACAACCTGTACAACGCCTCCGAGGAAAAGCTCGATGCCGGCTCATTCACCACGCTCACGGTGAAGGCCGCGCTCAGCTACCTGATCACGCGCCGCCTGTCCGCCGGGCTTTCCGTCGGGTTTTTCTACCAGCGCGTGCCCACGTCCTATGTGAAAACGAGCCTCACCTATTCCGACGCGACCGCCGTGGGCGGGTTCTCCCTCGCCGTCCAGTACAAACCCGCCGACAGCCTCATGCTCGCGCTCATTGTGCGCGATGTCAACCCGCTTCAACTCCTCACCGGCGCGCCGGCAAGCATCGACATGGAGTGGCAGGTTTCGTCGTCCCTGGAGCAGGACTACGGCCTCGGTGACGAAGGCAGCCCCTCGTTGATAACCGACATGGTCATGCCGGTATTCGTTCTTGCCAGCGCGTATCACGCCAGCCTCCAGGGGAAACCCCTCATGTGGACTTGCGACCTCAACGGTTACATCGTTGACGGGACGTTTACAAGGCTTGACAAGATGGCAGCGCAGTTCTTCACCGGCTTCGAGTGGCAGTGCTGGAGCACCTTCTGCCTGCGCACGGGCCTCGGCGACATCGTCATCGACCGCGACATCGTGTCGGACGGCGGTTCGTACTGGCGGGATTTCACCTTTAAGATCACCGCCGGATTCGGCTGGGAGCTTGTCAAGGTCAGAAAAGGGCTGGTGCTTAATTACGCGGTAACAACCGACAAGGTCTGGGCGGGGATAGACCAGAAGCTAGATCTTGTATATAAATTTTAACGGTTTATTCCACAGAAAAGATTTCCCTCAAAGGATGAGAGGCAAATATTGAATTGATAATCACGTAGTATCACGATGTATCTTTCAATCACTTATGAACCGAATCATCCGTAAATCTTCCCGCATCTTCATCCCGCTTCTTGCGCTCGTCTTCGATGTGTTCGCGCTTGACGAAGAAGCATCCATGGCCGGATTCCAGTTTCTCGACAACCCGCCCGCGCCGCGGCAGATAGCCCTCGGCTACGCGGGCACGGCGCTGGGCGGGTACGGGTTCACCTCGTTCAATCCCGCATCGCTCATGCTCACCGACAGGCCCTATCTCATGGTGTGCGCCTCGCCGCGTCCCTTTGATTACACCATCGCGTCCATTGAAGGAGCCTGGAGCATTTCAAATCTTTTTTTCGGCGCGTCGGTCGCCAATCATTTCATCGACGGAATAATCCCCGCAGATTATAACGCCGTTCCCCAATACAACACCCCCGGTTCCTACGACGGCACCGACATGTCCCTGTGCGTAGGCTACAAGAATGAGAACCTCGGGCTCGGTCTCACCATCAACGGCCTTCAGGAGCGCATCGTCACCACCACCGCCTACGGAATTTGCCTGAGCGCGGGCATCGCCTACTGGCTTATGCCGCAAAAGCTTTCGCTGGGCGCCAGCGTGCTCAACGTGGGAACCACCACGGGCTTCCTTGACGAAACGAAAAATTTCGGGCAGGGGGCGCCCCTGCCGCGGAGCGGCCGCGCCGGCGCGGCCTACACCGACACGCTGCTGCGCATCCCGTACACCGTTGCCGCCGACGTCGTGTACCGCGACGTGGGAAATAAAATAACCTCGGCATCGCAGATCGCAAACCGCCTGACCGTGCCCGTGGGCATCGAGGCGTGGCCCATTAAATATGTGGCTATCCGGATTGGAAAACGGTTTAATTATGAGACCGAGATCATCAACTTCGGCGCGGCCCTGCGGTTCGCCATGCTCACCCTCGACATGGCCTTCGTGGTAAGTTCGCTCGTGACCGACGTTGACTTCAACCCTTCGTTCGCGCTCACCTACTCCCTGCCGGAGCCGAAGCCAGTCGCACATGTCAACAAACCGGTTCCTGCCGTTCAAAACGCCCCTCCGGAACAGAAAGCCGCTCCCGCCCCGGTCCCGGCGGCGCCCGTGCCCGACACCCTCTCGTCCTCCAATAAAGGTGCCGGGGAGAAGCCCGCACCCGTGCCGACGGACAGTGCACTGGTGCCGGAAAAAACCGTTTTGCCGGAAACGCAAACGCCCGTAGAGCAGAAGGTTGCTCCCGCTGTTCCTGATTCGTCAAAAACTTCACTCCCACCCGCCCCACAAGGCCAATAAATCCTATAGGTTTGATATCATTTTCCATTTTGCGACAATTCTTTACGTAAATTGGTGTTAAGATGTATATTTTTCTTTTAAAGTGAACTGCCGCTGGCGTCGTGCGTAACGCGTTATTTTTTAAAGCTCAAAGCCGGTTTAACGTCAGCAGTTGATCATGTCCGTTTCTCCACGTTTTGATTTTTATGAGGCTTGCCAGATGGCACTTTTTCCTTTTCTCTCGAACGATCTAGGCATCGATCTCGGAACGGCAAACACGCTCATCTACGTGAGCGGCAGGGGCCTTCTCATAGACGAACCGTCGGTCGTTGCTCTTGACAAAACAACAAAAAACGTGAAGGCCTTCGGCCTCGAGGCCAAACGCATGCTCGGCCGCACGCCGGGCGAAATTGAGGCGATCCGTCCCATGAAGGACGGCGTGATCGCCGACTTCGACCTCGTGGAGGAGATGCTCAAGCACTTCATCAATAAAGTCAGGAAATACCCGTCGCTCTTCAGGCCGCGCGCCGTGATCGGCGTGCCGTCGGGCATCACCGAAGTTGAGAAGCGCGCGGTGATCGACTCGGCCGAGAGCGCGGGCGTGCGCGAGGTGTACCTGGTCGCCGAGCCCATGTCGTCGGCCATCGGCATGGGCATTCCGGTGAACGAGCCGTCGGGCAACATGGTAATCGATATCGGCGGCGGCACCGCGGAGATCGCGGTGATCGCGCTGTTCGGCATGGTGTGCGACATGTCGGTGCGCGTGGGCGGCGACGAAATGGACGAGGCGATCGTCTCGTACCTCAAGAAGACCTACAACCTGCTCATCGGCGATACGACAGCCGAGCAGATAAAAATCCAGATCGGCTCCGCGTTCCCGCTCGAGGAAGAACTCGAGATGGAAGTGAAGGGCCGCGACCTCGTGGCGGGCATCCCCAAGACGCTGCGCATCACGTCCACCGAGATCCGCGACGCGCTCAACGAGCCCATCTCCACCATCGTGGAGGCGGTGAAGCAGGCGCTCGAGCAGACGCCGCCCGAACTGTCGGCCGACATTCTTGACAAAGGAATAATCATGACGGGCGGGAGCGCGCTCCTCCGCGGGTTCGACGAGCGGCTCCGCCAGGAAACCAACCTGCCGGTCAACGTGATCGACGACCCGCTCACCTGCGTCGCGCGCGGTGCGCTCAAGATCATGGAAAACCTGGAAACGTACAAGCCCGTGCTCCTGAACACCGGCAGGAGGCGATAGCCTGGTGTGTCGGCCGGGCTAAGGAAATCCCAGCCAGAGTAAATCATGCAGTGGATCATCCGGTTTTTCGCCACCCATCGCAACATCACCTCGCTCGTGGTCGTGGCGGGCGTGTGCCTTTGGATGCTGTCGAGCTCGGTGCTGCAGCAGCAGCTCATCAGCAGGGTCCTCATCTACAGCATTTTTTACCCGTTCCATTTTTACATCGCCCAGACCACGCACATCAAGAACATCTTCGCCGAGAACCGCAGGCTCAAGGAGGAGGTCGCCTCCCTTTCAGTCAAGCTCGCCCAGACGGCCGACCGGACGCAGGAAAACGAGCGGCTCACCGACCTTCTCGACATCTCCCGGCAGTATCCCTATACGCTGGTGCCGGCGCGCGTGGTGGCGCGCGACCCGTCGCTCATCTCCCGCAGCGCAATTGTCAACGTCGGGAAGGACAAAGGCCTTCTGCCCTACATGCCGGTGATGACCACGCGCGGCGTTGCGGGAAAGCTAATCAAGGTCATGGGCCGCATGTCGCTCGTGCAACTCATGGCCGATCCCGCGAACCGCACCAGCGTCATGATCCGGCGCACCCGGGAAATCGGCATCCTCGAAACCGAAAACGGCACGGATTTCTTCATCATGTTCAGGGCGCACGCCGATGTCGCGGTCGGCGACAGCGTCATCACCTCGGGCCTCGGAGGCATTTATCCGCGGGGACTCCTGGCAGGTCTTGTTGCCAGGCTCGAACAGAACCGCGACCCCCTGTTCAAAAAGGCATGGGTGAAAATCGAGGCGAACTTCGACCGGCTGGAGGAAGTGTTTGTGATAAAAATGCCCCCCCGATGGGCGTCATTCAAAAGCGAACTCGATTCCCTTGAGGCGGCGCCATGATACCCGATCCCGTAAAATGGCTCATCGCGTTCTTAGCGGCGCTCGTCCTGCAGACGTCGTTTGTTCCCGCGATTTCCCTCGGGAACGCTACCCCCGACCTTCTTCTCATCGTGCTTTTTTTCTTTTCGCTCAAATACGGCGTGATGCCCGGTATTTTTGTCGGGTTCTTTCTCGGGTTGGGACAAGACCTCTATTCGCCCTCTCTTCTGGGGCAGAACGCGCTCGTGAAAACCCTGACCGGCGCCTTTATCGGCCTGTTTAACGAGCGCGTGATGCGCACCGACCCGCTCGTCAAGACCGTACTGCTGATCGTGGTGTTCATCGTCCACGACGCGCTCTTTATGGCGGTGCAGGTGCTCAAGCTCCACGATTCGCTGGGCTCGCTGTTTTCCGGGCTCTTTTTCCGCACCCTTCCCCGCGCGCTGTATTCCGTGGCGGTTGCCGCGCTGTTTTACTTATGGGAAATGATCCCCAAGCCCTCCGTGAGAAAGTAGGGCGCCCATGCCGATCAGCCTGCACTTCCAGGACGACCAGCAGGAACGCGCGGCGAAAAGCCTCCGCCTCATCATCGTGGTGTGCGCGCTGTTTGCCGTGCTCATCGCCCGGCTGTTCTTTTTGCAGGTGATCCAGGGCGAGACAAATGCCCGTCTGTCAAGGGAAAACGGCATGCAGCTGCGCGTCATCAAGGCGCCCCGCGGCCTGATCCTCGACAGAAACGGCGTCGTGCTCGCGCGCAACCGCCCTTCCTATTCCGTCTGCGTGCTGCCCTACAAGGTGAAAAAACGATCCGAGATTATCAACAACCTCATCAAGATCCGCGACGACGAGGGAAATCCCGTGTTCGACAGCCTGGAACTGCTGCAGCAGATGCGTGAGGCGCAAAAGCGGCGGTTCGATCCGGCGCGGCTCAAGGAGGACGTCTCCATGGCGCTCGTCTCCATCATCGAGGAGCATTCCATGGAGCTGCCCGGCATCGTGGTGGAAACGGAATCACGGCGCGAATATCCGCTGGGCGCCAAGGCGTTCCACGTCGTCGGGTACATGAGCGAGATTCCCGAAAATCAATTTGACTCCCTCAAGAACTTCGGCTACCGGTTCGGCGACCTCGTGGGCAAGGCCGGCATCGAGCGGCAGTACGAAGACCTCTTCCGGGGCAAGGACGGGGAGGAATACATCGAGGTCAACGCCTACGGGAAAAGCCTGGGCCCCATAAAAAACATGCCGCGGATCGAACCGGTGCCGGGCGGCAACGTGTACCTCACCCTCGACGCCAAACTGCAGGCCACGGCCGACGACTCGTTCCCGGACACGCTCAAGGGCGCGACCGTCGTGCTTGACCCGCGCAGCGGCGAGGTGCTCGCGATGATATCCAGCCCCAGTGTCGACCCCAACATCTTCTCCGCAGCGGCAACGCTGCGCTCGAAAAACTGGGCATCCATCGCGCTCGACCCGGCCCTGCCGCTTAACAACCGCGCCATTGCAGGCACCTACCCGCCGGGATCGACGTTCAAGCCCGTGACTGCGGTGGCCGGGCTCATGAGTAAAACAATCACCGCCGATTCCCATATGCCGGTTCCCTGCCGCGGAAGTTTCCGGTTCGGCAGCCGTGTCGCCCATTGCTGGGACCTCAAGGGGCACGGCAGCCTCGACCTCGTGGGCGCTGTCAAGCAGTCATGCGACATTTACTTTTACCAATTGGGCCTGCGGCTCGGCGACAAGCTCATCAACAAGGCGGCGGCTCTGTACGGTCTGGGCCAGCCCACCGGCATTGATCTGTCGGGTGAAAAGACGGGATGGCTCTCGGGCGAAGAGGAATACAACAAGCGCTTCGCGGCGCGCGGCTGGGTGTGGACCAAGGGCCTGGACATGGACATGGCCATCGGGCAGACACAGCTTGTCACACCGATCCAGCTCGCCTCGTTGGCCGGCGCCCTCGGCAACGGCCAATGCGTGTACCGGCCCTTCCTCATGAAGGAGGTGCGCAGCAGCGACGGCACGGTGATCGCCCAGCAGAACCCTGTCGTGTCACGGACGCTTTCGCTCGATTCAACGGTGGTCGCGGCGCTCCATAAATCCCTCATCGAGGTGATGGCCGCGGGCGGCACCGGCGGACGTGCCGCCGTGCCCAATGTTCCGGTGGGCGGAAAGACCGGCAGCGCCGAAAACCCGGGCCAGAAGACTCATGCTCTGTTCATGGCCTGCGCACCGGTCGACAGCCCGGTGATCGCCATCGCCACGGTTGCCGAAAACGCGGGCCACGGCGGAAGCGTCGCGGCGCCCATTGCGGGCGCGGTTTTGCGGTATTTCTTCGCAAACGACCGAGAGGGCAAAAAAATTTCCGATGCCTACGCGCAGGCCGCGCGCGACGAAAAAGGCAAAATAAAAACAGCGGCTCGGTGATGACGATATGTTCGAACTGCAGAAAAAAAACGAATTCGACCTTGCGCTGATCCTTGCCGCGCTTGCCCTGTGGACCATCGGCGTTCTACTCGTGTATTCCGCCACCCACATCTACGATGCGGGGCCGCTCATCCATTCCACGAGGAATCAAATCATCTGGATCATCATGGGGCTTTTCATCATTCTTCTCGTCACCTCGATCCCGGCCCGGTTCTACTTCTCATTTGCCTATGTGATGTACGGCGCTTCGCTGCTGCTGCTTTTGTACGGTGTCTTCACCGGCGTCATCAGCAAGGGAGCGGAACGATGGGTGTCCATCGCAGGCCTCCGCCTGCAGCCGTCCGAGTTCGCCAAGATCGGCCTTCTGCTCGCGCTCGCCCGGTATTTTTCCACCAAGACCGTCACGCTGGAACGCTTGCCGTCGTTCATCGTGCCCGGCATTATGATCTTGGCGCCGTTCGGGCTCATCCTCAAACAGCCCGACCTGGGCACCGCGCTCATTCTCGGCCTCATGTCGGTGCCCATGATGTACTGGGCGGGGCTCACGATCCTGGAGCTTTTTTTCCTTTTCTCGCCCCTTGTTTCATTCGCACTTTCGGCAATCCCCCTTATCTTGGCCTTTACTTTTAAGACGCAAGGCGGAATCTGGGAGACCATCCCTTGGGGCATTTTCTTCGTGATCCTGTGCAGCGTGCTTTATTTTGCGCGGCCGCGGTTTCTCATCCTTACAAGCGTCGTGATTATCAACCTGTTCACGGCCGGCATCACCACCGTGGCGTGGAACGGCGTGCTCAAGGACTACCAGAAAAAACGCATTCTCACCTTTATCAACCCGCAGATGGATCCTGCCGGCGCCGGATACCAGGTGATCCAATCCAAGGTCGCGATCGGCTCAGGCTCGCTGGCGGGAAAGGGCTACCAAAAGGGCACGCAGACGCGGCTGTCGTTTCTGCCGGAACAGCACACCGATTTCATCTTCTCGGTACTGGGTGAGCAGTTCGGACTCGCCGGCTGCATCGCCATCCTTCTTTTATTTCTTTTTATCATCATCCGCGGATACACCACGACGCAGGTGGTGCGCAACCGGTTCACCAACCTCGTCATCGTCGGCTCGGTGTCGCTCCTTGCCTTTCACATTTTCATCAACGTCTCCATGACCCTCGGCATGATGCCCGTGGTGGGCGTGCCCCTGCCCTTTTTGAGCTACGGGGGGTCGTTTACCTTGACAATAGCGATACTGCTGGGATTTTTGTTGAATGCAAGGTACGGCAAACAAGATTTTTGATTAAATATTCATGTGGGGCAAGTTCAGCCTGCCTCGTAACTACCAAAACAATCATGGCGCCTGCCGGTCACGGCACCGGTTCTACCGCTTCGGGTACTTCCAAGGGTCCGTCCCTCCGGTCTCGCCTTCGGCTCGGGCTGCCACGGCGCGAGGCCGCTTCGCGGCGGCGTCCGGGCAGCGCCGCGCTCCAGCGACGGCCTGCGGTCGCCCCTGGCGCGCGGGCATAATTCCTTCTGCCGCGACTCTTTCCCCCTTATCAAGGGGGAGGCCGCCGAAGGCGGAGGAGGATGCACCGCAACCAAGGCGTTACGGAAACGCGACGTCCGCAAGGCGGATGCGTTGCGCTTCGCGCGCGTTTCTGTTTGAAGGGGTGTGGGTGCAGATCGCCGCGCCACCCCAGGGGAAACCACGAAGTGGTTGCCCCACCAGACATTTTTAATTTGAAAAGTCTATACCACTAATCCCCATTCAGATTTTATTTTTCAATGGGTAACTTATTGTTCAAAAACCCAACAAGGAAAGCATCTCATCCATGCACCCCATTCTGTTCAATATCCATCTCATGAAATTCACCGTCCCCATCCACTCCTACGGGTTCATGCTTGCCGTGTCGTTTCTGTTCGGCATCTGGTTTGCCGCGACGCGCGCAAAAAAGGAGGGCCTGCATCCCGACGTGATCACCGACCTGGGCTTCTGGGTGATCCTCGCCGCGATCGTGGGCGCGCGCCTCTACTACGTGGTGCTTCACTTTGAGGAATTCCAAGGCGACCTGCTTTCCATCATCAATCCGTTCCATGCCGGCAACCTCGGAATCGGCGGGCTCGTGATGTACGGCGGGTTCATCGGCGCGCTGGTCGCCGCAATAATTTACTTCCGGGTGAAAGGGGATCCGTTCCTTCCCTACGCCGACGTTTCTTGCGCCAGTCTCGGCTTTGGAATTTTTCTCACCAGAATCGGCTGTTTCCTCAACGGCTGCTGCTACGGCGCGGCCACTTCATCCGCGTGCGGCATCAGTTTTCCTTTGCACAGCCCGGCTGGCGCATACCAGCACGAGATGCACGCGCATGCGCTTCTGCCGTCCCAGCTCATCGAGAGCAGCGGCGGCCTTCTCATCGTCGTCATCATACTGCTTGTCGGAACGCGAAAAACATTTCCCGGGTTCCGCCTGTACCTCACCGGCATCATGTATGCCGTGCTGCGGTTCGCCGTTGATTTCACGCGCTTCTACACGCCCCAGGAGAGACTCGGCCCGCTGTCCCACAACCAGATTGTGTGCATCGTGTTTTTCATCCTGTTTTCCGGGCTCATACTCAGGCACTTCCTTTTTAAAGAGGAAGATACTGCGCAACCCGGGCAGCCCAATGCATCTGCCTGAGGTGCGGCAAAAAATAAAATCCCTTCTTGATCGCGCGGCCCGCAACGCAGCCGGCCTTGTTTTCCCAGGCCTCTGCATCGTGTGCCGCAATCCCTGTTCCGACAAAAACCACTGGCTTTGTGCACGGTGCGCTTCCCACCTCGTGCAAAACCACGAGCGCCGCGACGCGTGCCCGCTGTGCGGCCAGAACCGCCGCGCCAGGCCGTGCGCATGTGAATACGCTTGGGACTTTCCGTTTGAAAGAATCTACTCATTGTTCGATTATGACGATACGGTGAAAGAACTTTCACACGCATTCAAGTACGGCGGATTTAAGAGGCTCGCCTTTGATATTGGAAAAATCTATGGTGAACTAATTCCTCGGGACTTTTTCAACGGTACGGACATCGCGGTGCCGGTACCGCTCCATTTTCTGCGAAAGCTGAGACGCGGGTACAATCAGGCCGAGTATTTTTGCCGCGGGGTGCTGGCTTCAAGCGCGGGGCATCCCGTCCTCTGCATTCAGGCGCTTACGCGCCGGAAGGCAACCAGGACGCAAACGGCGCTATCGAAGGAACAGCGGTCGAGAAACCTTGCTGCCGCGTTCCAGGTCCCGCCCGGCAAAGCGCGCCTTATAAAAGGAAAAACCATTGCACTCGTTGATGACGTGGTGACCACGGGAGCAACCACCGCGCAATGCGCAGCCATCCTGCTCGACGCGGGCGCGAAGGCTGTCCGCGTGCTGTCGCTCGCAAGGGGCTGAGACTTTTGCACTAAAGGAAAAATTCTGCGGTTCAATCGGGATAAATAGTAAAATTTCCAGATTAATTATTGATTTTCTAGGCGTGAGGCCTTATATTTTCCGTTGAAACAGGTGCTTTTCAGTAACTATTTATTTGATTTGACGGTCTAATGGGTGGTGAGAAACAAAGGAGTGCATTATGAGGAAAAATTCATCAAACGTTTCTTTGATGTTTATCGCCTTCATGGGAATCATCATTGCCGTGTCGGCAATCGATACTGCGGCATGGGGCGGATTTCGAGGCGGGTATTATGATCATGGTTTCCATCACGGTTTTTATCATGGATATTACGGGTGGGGAACCCGGTGGCCTTACTGGTATGATTACGGCCCGATTGCCCCTCCCTTCGGAACATTTGTCGCCTACCTTCCCGACGGATATGCCACTATTATTGTTGGCGGCGTTCCTTATTATTATTGCGGAGGATATTACTTCAGGCCGTATTCGAACGGCTATGTAATTGTTCCTGAACCAGCTGCAAACCCGGCAGCGGTGACCTCTCCGACAAAGGAGTCCAGCGCCCAGCAGGTGCCGGAGGCATCTTCAACGTCCGAGCCAGCCAAAGAGGAAGCCAAATCCGGCTCCAAGATCGCTTCGCAACCTCATTCGTCAGTACAGGACACTGCGACGATAAACATCCCCAACGCCAAGGGCGGATTTACGCCCGTGAAACTGGCAAAACACAACAACGGGTATATTGGTCCACAGGGAGAATTTTACGCAGGCCATCCGACCGTGGAACAGCTCAAGGCGCTGTACGGTAATTAACAAAGGCTACCAAAAAAAATGCGCCGGCTCATGTCAATGTGCCGGCGCTTGCTTTTTAGGCATTCAATCGGCTGATTACAGCCGCCGTTAAGCCATAACTCCGTGTTGCTGTTCCATCCACTCTTCCTGAGCTTTCTTCATTTCAACGGGTGTCAGCTCAATGGTGTGGGTTGCAATGTCCCAGAGATAGCCGTAGGGGTCTTTTATCTGGCCCGTCCGGTCGCCCCAGAAAGCGTCCTGCAGCGACATTGTCGCTTCACATCCCGCTGCCGTGGCTTGAGTGAACAAAGCGTCAACGTCCCCGACGTAAAAATACAACCCCATGGTAACGTAATGCTCCGGCGGTTTGACACGGTCGCTTCCCCCCATGCTGTCGGCAAGAAAAACGGGGCTGCTTCCGAACTTCAGCAACGCATGGATCACCTTGCCGTCCGGCGTTGTTTCTACATCGCCGACCTGTACCGCATTGAACGCCTTCTTGTAAAAGTCAATCGCCTCGCGGCAATTCCCGCCGAACCATAATTGTGGTGTCAGTGAATAGAGTCCTTCAGGAATCGGTTTTGCGGCTTTATGCGGCATTTTTCCCTCCTTTGTTGATTGGTTTCTTTTCCAAGCGAACTCTGTAAAAATTTCTGCAATTAGTGTGCCACGGGAAAAGTTATCCCCATGACTAAGTATTTCCTAAAATAAACTTATGAACCCTGCGTCATGCATCGGGGAGAAAAACTTTCGTCTTTTCATTGATAGAATGTTTTCTCGTCGCCTCTCCCAATTATGAGAATCATCTAAAACATTGATGAAAAAATCACATCACTATGCTTACCTGGCATAAAGATTGCCGTTTTATCGTCGTATAGCCGTCCTCGTTCGTTCAATCCACTTCGGTAAAGGAGTTCACCATGCGATACCGTCTATTCGGAATGAAGAACTTTACATATCGGAACTGTGGGCAGGACAGGGAAAGAAGGCCCGGGTTTTCAGGGAAGTAATTCGTATTCCCATTATTGTAGGATCCAACTGTTTTAATCGGTTTAAATATTATTCAATAATGTCGACGCCCCGCTTATTTTTTATTTAGGATTGCCGCGCTGCCTTTTCCAACGTATTTTTCTTGCGCCGGAGGAATAGGATAATGGTAATCCGACGGTCTTGAAAACCGTTGCCGGCAACGGCTTGGGGGTTCGAGTCCCTCTTCCTCCGCAATAAATTTATTTGGGATTCTTTGCAAGTAGTAAAGGATCCCATTTTCTGTTTTCCGGCGCCCTCTTTTCTCTTTTATTTAAAAGATTCATCTTAATTCGAAAATAAAAAGAAAAAGATTGACTTTTTATCTAAAAATTGGTAAAATAGATCTAAAGATTTTTAAAATCAGGCTCAAAAATAATGGCCTAAAATTTAAGCGCTTAATTAAATGTCTATGAAAGGAGTTTTTAGTGAAGCTTTTTCCCATCTGGGTATTTGCAATTGTTTCGTTGAGTTTTGGCGCAAACCGCTTCCTGCTTGATGCAGAGCTTCGAACCAACTTTGCAGCCAATGGATCAACCACTCAGTTTCTAACCGGTTATTCCTACGATGCCCAAGGGAATAGGATCCAGTCACGAGTATGGAGTGGTTCAGACAGTTCGACATCGCCCATGAGCACCGATAAACTCACGTATAACGGCAACGGGCAATTATTGGAAGAATTACTTCTCTCCGGCGTTGATACTCTGACAATCGTTCGCTACGTGTACAGCGGCAACAACCTTATTGCCGTGCACACCTTGAGAAAAGACGGCTCATTGAGGTACACCGACAGCATGCTCTATGACGGCCAAGGACGTCTTATCGAGGAGCAGCGGATATCCGCAGGAGTTGAGACATATTACCACCGGTACACATTGAACGCTTTTGGAAAAACAGTGGCGGATTCTCTTTATGAATTGGTCTCTTCCGCCTTTACCGCTACACAGGCGACGCTCTTTACCTATAATCCGGACTCAACGGTGGCAAAAGAAGTGCAATGGCTGATGAGCAGCGGCACGTGGTATTGCATCAGCACGGCTTTCATGAGTTACTCAAATGGATTTCTGGTATCCGTTGCAACGCACGACCGTGACGGTACAGGTACCGCCATGACCGATTCCCTGGCGTATACTTACGATGCCTACGGCAACCGCACCAAAGATGAGGATTATGATGGAACCAATACCCTTGTCTATCAAATTGTTTATACATGGCGTGATACGCAAGCGGTTGCCGCAATCACAAACGCCAGTCCGATTGGGGGACAACAGGCCGTTTTAAGCTGCAATCACGGCCAGCTTTTTGCCCATCTTACCTCTGGCAGCCGCGGGCTGATTGCTCTTTACGACTTGGCGGGCAGACGCATCTGCCAAGTCATGGCGGGACATTCGGGACTTGTCCCCTTAAACGGCCTAGTAGGCAAAGGTTCCTTTATAGCGGTTTATACGAGTGAAACTGATAAACAGGCGCTGAACTTTACAAAATATAACTAGGGAGGCGACGCGTGAAACGAATTGCGATCATCCTTTCAATGCTCGGGGTTTGTGCAACGGCCGTACTTTCCCAGAACATCGCCACGCCGGTCTTCGTCCTTAAAGACGGCGATGCATCGGCCGCGAGCTATACCGGTACCGACAAGTCAATCTATGTTGACGGCGGTGCATTGCAGACCGTGGGATGGGTCACGTTCCAGACCCAGGGCGTCGACGTATCGAAGATCGCGTCGGCGAAATTGGTGCTGTATGTGAACGCGCTGTCCAGTCCCGGAACGCTGCAGGCACTGCTCTTGACCGCCGACATCACCGCGCCGGAAAATAATGTCAGGCTTTCGGACATTCAAACCCAAACGACGCCGGCGGCGACCCAGGTACTTGGAACGGCTGACGTCGAAAAAGTCGTGCAGCTCGACCTGACCGCTGCGCTGAAGAGCGGGACATTCAAAGGAGTGGCGCTCTCATCGGATGACGGACTCGTGGCCTCGTTCGATTCAAAGGAAGGCCATCTTGCACCGGTATTGCTCCTGACCAACAATGTCAATGATGTTGCCGCGGCATGGATGAACGGATCTACCCCGCCTACGTCCGGGGCTGGCAATGACGGCGATTATTATTTGAATACCTCAACAGGCGATGTAAGTTCAAAGTCCGCAGGGGCCTGGACCGTGGTCATGAACATCATCGGACCGACCGGTGCAATGGGCAGCCAAGGCACCACAGGCCCTCAAGGAATCCAGGGGCCTCAGGGTGCAACGGGAGACCCCGGCCCGATCGGCCTTGCCGGACCTACCGGTCCTCAGGGACCGATTGGGTTGACGGGTGCGACGGGTTCTGCAGGCCCTCAGGGACCGCAGGGATTGACCGGCCCGATTGGCCCGCAGGGACCAAAGGGTGACACCGGCGTCGCTGGTCCGCAGGGACCAAAAGGCGACAAGGGTGATTCTGGCGCCATTGGGCCTCAAGGTCCGATTGGATTTACGGGGGCCACCGGGGCGCAGGGACCGATCGGGTTGACAGGTGCAACCGGACCATCCGGAGCCACGGGGCCGATTGGGCCGGCTGGACCCCAAGGCCCTGTTGGTTTGACCGGCGCCGTCGGACCAGCCGGTCCCGCGGGCCCCCAAGGGCCCATCGGCTTGACTGGCGCGACGGGCGCAACAGGAGCTACCGGGCCGGCAGGGCCGGCCGGTTCCACGGGACCCCAAGGGCCGATCGGCTTGACTGGCGCAACTGGACCTGCAGGCGCCACTGGTCCGCAGGGACCGATCGGGTTGACAGGAGCGACTGGAGCCACAGGGCCTGCCGGGCCGCAGGGCCCTCAAGGGCCGCAAGGCAATGCCACTTATTGCTTCGGTATCACCATCGACAACGGCGGAACCCCCATCACCCTGGGGACGAAATCCGGCGCCAATCCCACCATGCCGTTCACCGGCACCATTGTCGGTTGGACGATTGTGTCGGACGTGAGCGGCTCAATCGTCATTGACATTACGCGCGCCGCGGGCGCCATGCCGGTCAACAGCATCTGCGGGACGGGCACCAAGCCCACGCTTTCCAACGCGCAGTACTCAAGCGGCAACACCTTTACAAATTGGACCAGCACGGCGATCAACCAAGGCGATGTGATCGGTTTCAAGGTGAACTCGGTAACTTCGGTGACGCGCGTGACGCTAACGGTGAGGTGCACGGTACCATGAATACTTTCATGTTCCGCATAGTGCTGTTCGTTGCGGTTCTGCTTTCCGTGGCATCATCGGCATGTGCCGTGGGATGGGTATCTCCCACCGGATACCTTGACGAGGAGGGCGGCCAGTGGACAAATTTGCAGAATGCCTACGACAACCCGGTGCAGCCCACGGTCAATTACGCCACCAATTCCCCGCGGCTGGGGTGGGCCGGCTGGGCCGATTTCAGCCTTCCGGCGCCGATCAACTGCGGCCGCGTGAGGGTGGACTGCGATTTCGGTTATTCGCATGTCGACTCGGTCCAGGTTGATGTATGGAATTCCGATTTGTCGTCATGGCAAAATATTTTTGGCGGCACGGTCACTGATGGACAATATACCGAACTGACGTTTTCCCCGCGCAATGTTTCAAAAATGCGTTTCAGGTATCATTATATTAACGCGAGCTGGCAGTTCTGGCTTTACGAAGTGGGATTGTATCAATCCGCTTCCCAAATTGTCGCGCCGACCGTTGTTACCCTTGACGCAACGTCGGTTGACACGGCCTCGGCCGACATACACGGCCTGATCAACGATGAGGGCGGCGAACCGTGCCAAACATGGCTGGAGTATGGTCCGACAACTGCCTACGGATCGACCACGGCAATCCAAACCGGTGGCCTCACCGGCCAGACTTTCGGTGCTTTTTTAGGCGGCCTTTCCGGAACATATCACTTCCGCGCGGCGGCGAGCAACAGCGCGGGCACGAGCTACGGCAATGACCTTGCTTTTACCGTGAGCTCCGTGCCTCTCACCGGATGGGTCAGCCCCACAGGTTCTTTTACCGATTCCACCCCACCCACACCGAACTCAGGGGGATGGACCAATATGCCTGCCGCATATGATGACGAGGGATTGACAGGCACAAACCTCACCCACACCATTAACGATGCATCGCCGGGCCCTTATTTATACCTGACGACCAAAAAGTTATATGCGGATAAAATCCGTTTCATGGCCAAGAAAACGGCCGAGATCACCTCGGTTGACATTTGGCTTCTTATAAGGGGTACATGGACCAATGTCTTTCCTTCGGGCACTTTCAATGATGCCGCGGGCGGAACCGTGTGGAACGAGGTTGCGTTTTCGGCTGATTCGGTTTCGCAGGCCAGGATCAGGTTCAACGTCCCTACCAATTACGGGCTGCTCCTGACCGTCTATGAATTTGATTTCCACACTGTCGGCATTGAACATTGTGCGGCGTTTGTCGACGGCGCGTTTGTGGGGGCAACTAAATAACCGCGGGCTGAGAAGCATCACGAAAAAGATAAAAATTAAATGATGAGCTAAAAAAATCCTTGCGTTTAAAAAGGCTGTTTGAATGACGGCCTTTTTTATTTCAAACCAGCGCCAATAGAGAGCGCGTTCGGCCGTTGAAACTATTGCAATATCGGAGAGGAATTTTCCAGGGTGCGGGAAGAAGAAACCAGCCCCGCAATTGAATCAATCCATTGGCGCGAGGGGAAGACGGCCGAAAATACGCGGGTCTATTTCCACCCTGTTTGCAAGGTAGTATTCGAAGACTTTTTTATACGCAATTGAGTCCAGGAGCGCCTCGCCGCTCTTGTTGGAATCAAAATTTTTAATTAGGTCTTTTTCGTTAAAAGAATTTTCAATGTGCCTGAACAAACCGGAAAAAACGTGAAACACGCAAAGCGCCTGTTTCGGCTTGAGGGTCATCTGCCCTTTGCTTTCCTTGCGCAGCTTGACTTCGAAAATGTCAACCTCCTTCGCCCAGTCCCTCACATTGAGCGGACTTGATGTCTCAAGCGCGTCCACGCTCCTGCTCAAAACGTTTTCGTCGTCCTTCTCGTAGCCGGGATAGATCATGTTGATGAGCGCGTATTTATTGAGGCTTGACACAAGCCTGGTGTTGAACATTTCTGAAGCCTTCTTCACGAACGCCTTGGCGCCCCTGTTTTTACATTCAAAGGATTTTTCCGTGTCCGCGGTGGCCGAAATGATGATGAACGGGATGGTCTTGCCGAAGCGGTCGAGAAGATGGAACTCGTTGCGCTCCACGTCGTTCACCCCGAGGTCGAAAAGGCAGGCGTGGAAGCGTTTTGGAAACTGCTCGATCGTCTCGAGCGCCTTTTTTGTGCTTTCGGCGATCTGGACGGAGTAAATGCCGAATTCGCTCAGCACGCGCTCGAGCATCGTGAGTATCACGGGCTCGTCGTCCACCACAAGCACATTAACGGTTTTTTCAAGAACGGAAAACGGATTTGGGATCATCGCCACGAACGTCCCCTGGAATTTGATCTGCAACCGCGATCGTGATCGATCTATATCTAATATTAATTATACGAACTTGGTAGCGCAATGTCAATTCATCAGACAATATTGCAACAGTAAATAAGCGCGTAGGCTGAATGATAAGAAAGCTTTAAGGGTTCAAACCCGAAATTCCATTTATTATATAAAAATCGATTATATTTGATAAAATCAATGCTTATATGTTAATATAAATTGATAGAAAATCAGCATGATAGAGCAATTAGGACAAATACTGGTTTCTTGCGGGGCAATCAGGCGCGACACGCTTGACAGGGCTTTGTTATTCCAGCAGGAAGAAAAGGCCTCGGGCGCGGGCTATCACCGGATTGGCGAATGCCTGGTAAAAAAATTTAATGTACCCGAAGAATCGGTATATAAAGCACTGGCAGCGCAGTTCGGCCTGCCGTTTCTCACGGAAATAGAAGGGCTCATCAACCGCGACCTTATGAGTGAAATGTCTTTTGAAACCCTTAAGGAGGTGGACTGCCTTCCCCTTGAGCGCAACGACGATGTGCTGAAGTTAGTGGTGAGTGATCCTGTTGATCTCACCTCCCTTCTTATGGTGCAAGCCGCCACCGGGCTTCTCGTTGACTGTAGCCTCACCTCTCCCTCAAAAATGGCCGCCGCAAAGAAAAAGCTGTATGAGGGCGCTTCCTTTCTCAAGCAGTCGGTCGGCAAGATTTCCCGGGAATACGAGCGGCAGGCGCAGGGCGATGAATCGCTTTCCCTTGAGGAAATCAAAAAGCGCACCGAGAGCGAGCCGGTGGTGAAAATGGTGTCGCTCATCTTTGACGAAGCCATCAAGCTCAACGCCTCGGACGTCCACATCGAGCCCACGGAACACAATGCCGTGGTGCGGTACCGCATCGACGGCATGCTCACCCAGCACACCGAGACCACGCACAGCATGTACGTGCCGATCACCTCGCGCATCAAGATCATGGCTGACCTTGACATAGCGGAAAAACGCGTACCGCAGGACGGCCGTATCCGTTACACCCACCAGGGCGAGACGTACGATTTCCGCGTGTCAACGCTTCCCACGCACCACGGCGAAAAGACCGTGGTCCGTATCCTCGCGCACGACGCGGGCCTCCTTGAGCTTTCGCACATCGGCATGGGACCCGCCGAATACGCCACCCTCTCCGAACTCATTCAAAAACCGCAGGGCATGATTTTCGTCACCGGCCCCACCGGGTCGGGCAAATCGTCAACCCTGTTCGCGTGCCTGAACCGCATCCGCACCAAGGCGATCAACATCACCACCATCGAGAACCCGATCGAGTACAAGGTTCAGGGCGTGAACCAAGTGCAGATCAACGAAAAGGCGGGCGTCACCTTTGCCGCCACGCTGCGTTCAATTTTGCGCCAGGACCCGGACGCGATCCTCATCGGCGAGATCCGCGACCGCGAGACCGCCGAAATCGCGGTGCAGGCCGCGCAGACCGGCCACCTTGTTTTATCCACCCTGCACACCAACGATGCGATTGCCGCGATCACGCGTCTGCGCGACCTGGGCGTTCCCGGGTTCCTCATTTCGTCCTCGCTGCTCGGCATTCTCGCGCAGCGCCTCGTGCGCGTGCTGTGCCCGGTGTGCAAGAAACGCGCGGACAAAAAAGGCGAGGCGCTGTCACGCTGGAAAGCCATGCTCCCCGGCATCCCCATGCCCGAGCATTTTGTGCCGGAGGGCTGCGAGGCATGCCACAAGTCGGGGTTCAAAGGCCGAACCGGGATTTTCGAGCTTGCCGCGGTGAACGATGCAATACGCGAGATGATTTCCGAAAACGCAACCGACGGTGCGCTCCGGGCTCATTTTCGCGGTATCGGCATGAAGACCATGATCCAAAACGGCGTTGAAAAAATCCAGCAGGGCATCACCTCGCCCGATGAACTTTTGCGCGTAGTAATGGTGGAGGACATTCTCGGTCTCAAACGGTCTGTTTCCGATAACGAAAAGGAACTTGTATGATCCGCAGTACCCATGCATGTATTCTGGCTGTGCTGGCGCTTATAATGTTCGGGAGTTCTCCCGCCTTGGCACAGCGGCAGAAGTCCGCTCCGGCGGTCAAGCCCGCGGCGGAGCAGAAACCCGTCGACCCGGAACAGCAGATCATGTCTCCGCTTGATGTGAAGGACGCCGACATCCAGGACGTGGTCCGCACCATCTCGAAGGGCTACAACCTCAACATCATCCTCGACAAGGATGTGGCCGGCAAGGTCACGGTGCACCTGTCGGACGTGCCGGTCATCGAGGGCCTGCGCACCCTGGCAAAGTCCATCGGCCTCGAGGTGGTGAAGGAGGGCAGCGTGTACCGGATCCGCAAGACCACCGAAGAGCTGCGCTCCGTGATCAGCTATGCGCGCGGGAAGCTCACCGTTGACGTGCAGAACATGGACGTGAAGGAGTTCCTCAAGGACATCAGCGCAAAGACCGCGATCTCCATCGTGCCCGACGCCAAGGTGGACGCCAAGATCACGGGCAAGCTCTACCAGGTTGACCTCGACGACGGCCTGCGCGCGCTTCTCGAAGGCAGCGGACTCAAGCTTGTCAAGCGGCGGAACATCTACCAGGTATTCTCGGCCGAGGGCGGCGGCAGCCAGCCTTCCGCCGGCATGACGCCCCCCTTCCCGGGGGGAGGCCCGCGCGGCGGCCGCGGCGGCGCCACCTCGTTCGTCGTCGACTATTCGAACGGAAAAATCTCGCTCGATGTGACCAATGGCAACCTGCAGGACGTGATCAAGGCGATCTCGGAGCAGAGCGACATGCAGATCATCACGTACGGCACCGTGAGCGGCGAGATCAACGCCAAGCTCAAGAATGTCCCGCTCACCGAGGCGCTCGCCCTGCTTCTGGGCGGCACCATGTTCACGTTTGTCCAGAAGGACTCGATCATCCTGATCGGCGACCGCAATGCGGCCACGCCCTCGGGGCAGGCCCTTTCCAAATCGGAACTCATCCACCTCAACTGCATCAAGGCCGACGGCGTGATGCAGATTTTGCCCAAGGACATCCCGCCCAACAACGTGAAGGTGATCAAGGAGCAGAACGCGCTCCTCGTGTCCGGGACATCGGAGGACATCGTGAGCGTGCGCGAATTCATCAACACCATCGACATCCCCACCCCGCAGGTGGGCATCAACGCGGTGATCGTCGAGTACAATGAAAACCTGAGCAAGGAATTCGGCGTCAATGCCTGGTGGCACCGGAAGGACACCCAGGGCCAATCGTACCGCAATTCACCCAGTTTCCAGACACCGTACGACAGCGCCGCTTCATCGTTTGATCTGGGCACGAGCGGCTCGGTCATTAAAAGTTTTCTCTTCGGCGCGAGCCAGGTGCCGTCCATCATTTCGGCGCTCCCCGACGACTTTTTCTTCATTCTGCATATGCTCGAATCGCAGGACCAGGCAAAGGTGCTTGCGCAGCCCTCGGTGGTCACGCTCAACGGAAACAAGGCGTCGATCAACGTCTCCCAGACGCAGTATTTTAAAATGACGACGGGCAGCGTCGCCGGCACCGATTACACCATACGGTTCCAACCCATCCAGTTCGGCATCACCCTCGACATCACGCCGTGGATATCCATGGGCGGCCAGATAACCGCCGAGATCTCTCCCGACGTCGAGAGCTCCGAAGGCATCAACAAGGACGGTTACCCGAACATTTCGAGCAGGAAAATCACCACCACGGTCCGGCTCAAGGACGGCGAGACCATCGTCCTGGGAGGGCTCATCAAAAGCCAGGAAAGCGAGGTACAGGAAAAAATACCGTTCCTCGGCGATCTCCCGCTTATCGGGCCGCTGTTCAGGACAACGACAAAGGTGCGCAACAAGTCAAATCTCGTGGTGTACATAACGCCGCACATCCTCACCAAGGCCAGCGCCGTTGATCTAAAGGAGGAATTGAAAAACCTTGACAAAAGCAGCAAGGATTTCATGGACAAAAAAATCGAGGACAGCATCAACAAGAATTCCGAATCGAAAAAACCCGATTCCGCATCGGGTTTAAACGGGGCTCGCCGGCCGGTGGTCCGCGATACCGTCAAGGCGCCCCAATAACAAAAACGGAAATCGCAGCGATGTTCCACCTCCACGGCATCATTGCCACCGACGAAGGTTCGTTTCTCATGGCGAGCCTTGAAAAAACCCCGCAGGGCTGGGTCGCGAAACGCCTGCGCCGGTGGAACGCGGGCAACGCCCTTGGCGCTCTGCTGCTGCTGCACCGCGGCGTGGTTGGCGCGGCGCCCTCGCATTGGAGACCGGACGTTCCGTCTTCCGTTTCCGCAAGCTCCCTCGTTACCTCGCAAACGGGCGGCCCCCTGGCGCCGCAGGCGGGCGAGGCGATCATCACCAATTATACAAGCCGCCTCTCGCACAACCTGCTTGCCGTTGTCCCGGCCGACGCCTTCCTGTGCACCCTGCCGCTCGCCCTCGTCCCGGATATTGAGCGGTCGTTTATTTCTGTCTATCAAGAGGCGTCGTTTTACAAAATAGGAATCATCGTCGACGGCGGTCTCGCCGGGGTTTTTGCCATGGCCCCGGCCGCGCCGCAGGCGCTTGCCGCTCACCTTGCAAGGATCGAGCGGTACTGGGCGCGCATCGCGGCCGCCGCACCGTTTCCCAACCGGGTGTATCTTCTCGGTTCCTGCGAGGCGCCGGCGGAATTTCCCGCGACCCGGCTCGACTGCTCCGGCTTGGGAATTGACCTGTCTGACCCGGACGCGCTCGCAGCGGCCGGCGCAGCGCTTTCGGGCCGGTTCGGGAGCGTGCCGCGATTTTCGGCCGATACGGCGCCGGCCTCGTTGAGAAAGCTGCGCACCGCCCTGTACGCGGTTTCGGCAGGCATGGTGCTTTGTTGCCTGCTCGCGTGCGCCGCGCTCCCCATGCTCGCCGCCGCAACACACGGAAGGCTCGCCTCGTATAAAAAGCAATATCAGGCCATATTGGCAAACAACCCCGACCTCAAGGTGCTCATGGGCAAAAACGATTCCCTTGCCCGGCTCCTTATTTCGGCGCACGACGAAACTCTCAACCGGACGCGCTGGTCCCAGATGCTGCAGACGCTCGGTGCCCTGCGTCCCGACGGAATGTTTCTGGAAATGCTCGGCAGCGAGGGCTCCCCCGCGTCGGGCACGGTGCGCGTTGCGTTGTCGGGGTGGGTGCACAGCGAATCACAAGTGACGGGGTTCATCGCGTCTTTGCAGCAGAGCGGCCTGTATCCCAGCGTGACGCTTTCATCGCTGGAGCGAAATGAATCGTCGAACCTTTTGAATTTTAGGATAACATGCAACCTCAATGTTTCCGCCGGCTTTCCGGCGAAATAATACCGCTTGCGGTCTTCTCGGGCGCGGTTCTTCTGTCGCTGTGCGTCGCGCGCTACGCGCTTGCGCCGCTGTGGCAGGGATACCGCGCAGTCGCGGCAGAGGTCTCACATGTCAAGATGTTGGTGTCGGACAAGGACCGCTACGGCGCGATACGGGCGCGGCTCGTTGACAAACAGCAGCAGCTTTCCCACGGCTACGCAAGGCTGGCGCCGGGACAGGCCGGCCCCGCCGCCGCCGACCTCTCGGGCCTTTTGCAGCTTTTGATCGCAAAGGCCAAGGATGCCGACATACGGTTTGTAAAGATGCTTCCTCAGCAGGAAGCGCGGCGGCAGGGGCGCGCGGAATATCCGGTGGTCCTCGAAATGACCACGGCGTACCATTCCCTGGGACGCTTCGTTTCGTCGCTCGAGGACCTGCCGCGGGTTTTCCGGGTGGAGCGTCTCGCGGTCACGGCGCAGAAAAACGGCCTCGACGTACGCGTCCTCGTCACCTGTTTCCTCGCGAAAACGGAGTAATGCGATGGCCCTCAAGCGCCCAGTTTTTATCTTGCTTTGCGCCTGCATCATCGCGGCATGGGTCGTTGCGGCAAGGCTTGCTTTAGGCATCGGGGAGCATTCGGGAACTCGGCACGCGAGCCCGGATCTCGAAAACGAAGCGGCCTTTTCGGCGTCGTTTGCGCTTGTGGAAAAGGCGCTTGGCCTCCCTCCCGCTCCCCCCGTCGTCCGTTACGGCGGCGGATTTGAAAGCCCCTTTAAAACCGTTTGGCAAGAACGCCAAGGCGACGAAACCGTGCATCACGCCGCCGCGGCGGCGTCGGCGCGACCCAGGCTTTCACTCAAGGGAATCCTTTACAAAAGCAACCCGCTCGCGATCCTCGAAGACGCCAACGGCAAGACCTCCATTCTCGGCGTGGGCGACACCCTGTCGGGCCAGAAGGTGACGGCAATCCAAAAAACTGCGGTGACGCTTCGCGACCGGCACGGCGCGTACGTTTTGACGGTAAAGGAATAAAAAAAGTCGCCACAAGCCACAGAGAAATAAAATTGAGCGGGAAGTTGAAGGGTGAAAATCCGAAGCAGCGCGGCCAGGCTATAAAACCTTGACATTCTTCAATTTTCATCTAACTATATTTTTTATGTCCTTGTGTTTCTGCGTCAACTCTTTTTAAAGGTGTTGCATGAACATCCGTGGCAACGGCGGCGCCGTACTTCCCACCGTGCTCATCTTCGCGGTGTTCGCCCTCATTGTCGCTTCGGTCTATACCGCCGGCCAGCTGACCATCGCAAAGCCCTCGCTGCGCGGTCCCGCGTCACTGCAGGCGCTGTGCAACGCGCGTTCCGGCATCTGGAAGGGCCTCGAGCTCTTGTCAAAGAAGCCCTCCGACACCCTCGCAAAAATCAACACCCTCGATTCCCTGTTCAACAAGAAACTTTTCGGCAGGCCCACGGCCGCGATCGCCTCCGACTCCTTCTCCGGTCTCGTCCCCGACGACACCCCTTTGGCGGTGCAGCCTTTTTCCTCGGATTCGTTCGGCGACTGCGCCGTTTCGCTCACCTTTTTAACGTGCTACAAAGTCCTTGTGTCACAAGGCCGTTTCCGGGACATTATCAAGTCAGCAAAGGGATTACTCGGCGGCAGTATTTATCATTCGCCCGACTCGGTTTGTTTTCTCACGACCGGTTCGGCTCCTGAGGGTGGAGGAAGGATTGAGGGAACAACGGTTTTTCCCGCGCCTGAAGCGGCCCTCAAACCCGTTTCGGCGAGCAAGCCGCGCCCGGAACCGGTCAACAAAAAACAGTCCGCCGATCAATTGGCAACGGGTGAACTCGCTAAACTCGTGGCCTATTACCGCTCAAAGCTCGGCGCGAAACTTGACACCACGATTCCGGTCGCCCCCCTCCTGATACAGAACAGCGATCAGGCCGCCGGCATCCCCGAGGTGGTCAACGGCTCGCTCCTGATCAACGGCTCGTTCACCACCATTGCCTGGAAGGAAAAACGCCGCATATTTGTGCTGGGCGACGTGCAGATAACCGGGAAGGCCAGCATCGAGGACGTGGAGTTCGTGACGTCGGGGGAATTCAAATGCTTCGATGACGCCAGGCTTTTCAATGTTTCGGTGTTCTGCCCCAAACGGCTCGTGATCGGCGACCGCGCTTCATTTTCGGGCACCGCGCTGACCCTGTCGTCCCTCCTCGTATATAAAAGCGGCAGGATCGAAAACAAAAGCATCATCGTTGCTTACGGCGAGAACAAGGGGCTTCCGGCCGCGCCGGCGAAGACACCCAGGCCCCAGTTGCCGGTATCTGTGTTCATTTCGCAGGACGCGAATGTTGACGCGGTAATTGTCGCGTGCGGAAATCCCGGCGGCATACAAACTGACAAAAACACGGTTGTCAAGGGAATCCTGTGGGCGCAGGGCGCGATATGCCATCAGGGAACGCTGTACGGCGTTCTTCGCGCGAACGAGCTCGTGGACCTGCCGACGCTGAAGGCGCGCGCAAAGACGTCCGGGTTGCCCGCGGCGCCCGCGGTACAGCCAAGGAATTCCATGAGCGGATCGATACGCAGGCTCCCCAACGTCACGGAGTATTTCATGCCGTTTTTCCTTGGCAGGCAGATCATTGCGCGATGGGAGGAGGGATAGCGCCATGCTGCTGCCACGGATTTTCTTCAGCAGCCCGACCTCGGGCATGACCGTCATCGAGTCGCTCATCGCGGTTTTGATCCTCGGATTCACCACGACCGCGGTGATTGGGCTCATTGTGACCGGAGATAAAATCGCGGGCAGGCGCACCAACGTCGCCTGCGCCTCCATCATCGCGGCAAACGAGATGGAACGATTAAAAACCTTCGAGAGGTCGCCCGTGCTGCCCGGCGATACGGTCTATTCCGATACTGTCAATGGTCTCACCTTTGCGGTAACGCGCACGCGCATCCGGAGGGATTCCCTGCCGGCCGATTCGGTCGTTGTATACCAGGAGTTCGCTGTTTCGGTGCGCCGCGCCCCGGAGCAGGGACCTTCGGTAACGTTCCGCTTGTTACAGGGATTTTCCAATGATAATGCGCCCTCGCCCTAGCCGCCCCGCCGCCAAGGGCGGTTTCACCATCATTGAATTCATTGTCGCGATTGTCATATCCGGCATCGCGATCTCGCTCGCCTTATTTTCCTGGACCTTCATCTCGCGCCACACCACGCTCCAGAAGCGCAAGAGTGCCTTTTATGCGCAGACCGAGCAGGCAGCCGCGCTCATTTCCAACGACATCAGGACATCGCCCCAGGTGATCTATTTCAACGACCAAGGCATCACGTTCTTGTCCCGCGGCAACGGCGACACCGTCACCTATCGGCTCGACAGCGACACGCTGCGGAAAAACGACACGGCGGTGCGGTATTTCAGCGAGGGCGCGATCCCGGTGAAATTCTCCATTGAAAAGGACCAAACCGCTCCCCTGCCTTCCCCTTCCCGCGCCGATTCATGCGCACCGCAGGACATCGCGCTCATCATCACGCTCGGTGCGAAGGACCGGACAGGGCTGACGAGCGAGATACGAAGCAGGGTGAAAATCAGGTATACCGTGGAGGAGGGGGTTGAATACAGCAGGGCAAAATGGAACTATTGATATAAAAAAAATATTCGCCGGCGTGTTTTATTGCTGCTTTTTCCGTTTTTCCAATAAAAACATCTTTAAAAACATCGCCTCCGCAAAATCAAGATAATCCTGGTTCGCCTTCCGCCGTATGCCGTGTCCTTCGTCCTTCGCCACGATTGACCATACCACTCCGCCGTTTGCCCGCACGGCTCCCGCCATTTGTTCTGATTCGTAAAGTGGGACGCGCGGATCGTTCGCGCCCTGGAATATAAAAAGCGGGCACCTGATGCGGGTCGCGCCGGTCAGCGGGGAAATGCGCAGGAGAAATGCGCGCATGGCGGTGTCGCGCTCGTCGCCGTACTCGGCGCGGCGCAGATCACGGCGGTACGGCGCGGTGCGTTCAAGGAACGTCACAAAATTACAGATGCCGTACCGGTCAATCCCCGCAGTAAGCCCGTTGCCGTACCGGATAAGCGAGGCGAGCGCGACGTAGCCGCCGTACGATCCGCCCGAGATCGCGACGGCCGACGCGTCGAGGTCAGGCCTGGTGGCAACCCAATCGAGCAGCGCGCCGACGTCCTTCACCGCGTCCTCGCGCCTGTACCCGTTGTCAAGAGACAGCCATTCCTTGCCGTAGCCGCCGGAGCCGCGGATATTGGGTGCCAGAACGCACAGTCCGAGATCACACACGTCATACTGTAGGTCGGGCTTGAAATAGGGCCAGAACTGGCTTTCGGGCCCGCCGTGGACATCGATGAGCACCGGGAAGGGGCCCCGCTTGTTTTTCGGTTTGTAAACGAAACAGGGAACGGTGCGCGTTACTCCGCCGGCGCTGTCGAACGTCGGATATTCCACGAGTTCCGGCGTCACGAGCGCGTTCGAATCGAGTCCGCCGAGCCCGCTCGCGGTCCATCGGACAAGCGAAAAGTCGGAAAGCCGCAGGGAAAAAGCCTCTTCGGGTTGCCGCGCCGTCGTGATGGTCATGCCGAGCCGCTCACCCGAAGGATCAAACTTGAGTCCGTAAATCCCTCCCCGGGGAAGTCCCGGAACCTCCCTGTAGGCAAACGTGGCGGTATTCATGATATACACATGCGAGTACCCGTGCTGGTTGGTCTGGAACGCGAGCCGGGAGCGGTCCCGCGACATTTCGATTTCGCGCACGTCCCAGGGAATTGATGCGGAAAGCACGGTCTCGCGCCGCGAGGCGACATCAAAGTACCGCAGCGTCCGGAAATCCGTGCGCTCGTCGGAGGTGAGAAATATCCCGCGGCCGTCCGGACCCCACGCGCCGATCTCCTGCGACACCGTATCGAGCGTGTCATGCAGGGGCGCACAGGCGCCCGTCTTGAGGTTGCACGCGTAAAGATACGACGCCGTTCTTGAAAGGTAATGCAGCAGCAGCAGGAGGCTGTCGCCGGGCGACCAGTCCACCGCCGACCATGAACCCGTCGCCTCCACGAGGGGTCTGACGGACCCGGAGTTCCGGATATCGCATAAGTAAATGCCGAAATCCCTGCCGTTTCTTCTGTTGCTGTGGAAGGCGAACCGGTCGCCCGCGTTCGACCAGACGATTCCCTCGTTTTGCGCCGCGCCGGAAGTGATACGCGCCGGCGAGCGCTCGCCGAAAGAAAGCGAGTAGATCTGGAAATTCTCGTCGCCGCCGCTGTCCTTGGTGAACAGCAGCATCCGGCGCGATGAATCCGGGCACACGGCCACGTTCGTGACGGGTTCGCCAAGAAAGGTGAGCTGCTTGGCCGGCGCTCCGGGGGAAGCAACAAAAAGAACTTGGTTGATCTGTTTGACGCGGGAGACCACAACCATTCCGCTGCCGCCCGGCGCCCAGCCCGCGAATGACGCGAAGTTCCAGCTACGGTAGCGCGAAACCGCCCGCGCAAGGGAATCCGGAATTGGCGGTATGCCCCGGACCGAGAGGGAGGGGGGAGGACGCGTAACGGAGATGCCGTTATGCACGCAGGAGACGAGTGCTCCTGCGGCGAAACAAGGGAGTACAAAAAGCCGCAACAGTTTTCCACATGGCATCGGCCCAAAATGCATCCGCATGCTTTGGATGTTCATGAATGGAAAAATAAAGGATGGAAGGAGAGAAACGGAGGCGAATGCGCAGTAAAAGACCTCAGGACGGCGATTCGTTGATGCAAAGACCGGAAACCGGCTTCCTGTTTGCCGAGAATTCCGCCTTTTATTACCTTGACAATATCCAACAAAATCGATATATTATAGGGTAAGGATGGCCTCCGGAAAAGGCGTGTAAAAAGCGGCATGCACCCCTGATAGTCCGTGTGTACAGCTCAGGTTCTTTACATGGGAGTTCATTCGGTTATGATCGCGGTCCCTTCTTTTTAAAATAATATTTCCTGTTTCCTTTACAGGAGCGCGAATGTGGACCCGTCGGGCGGCTGGTTTCACCCTCATTGAACTCATGACCGTTATCCTTATTATCGGCCTTCTGGCTGCGGTCGTGATCCCCAAGTTTTTAAGCGCCTCGGAAAAGGCGAAGGCCTCTGAATTCCCCGTAATGTTGAACGCCATGTATACGGGGCAGATCTCCTATCACCTCGAACACGGCCTCTATGCGAATGACGTTCAGATTTTAAAGGATTCGGCCGGGATAGACATCGCGTCGTCGGGCAAGTGGTTCGGCTATTCGTTGCCGGTTGCGACGACCACGAGCTTTTCCGGAAAGGCACAGGTAAACGTACCCGGGTTTGGAAATGCCCTCCCTTCAGACACTGCCGGAATAAACCAGGATAATTTGAAAAGCTGCTCTTCCAATCTGGAAAGGTACTGTCCAAATTGGAAATAATCATTTGATAGTTACTAAAAGATGATCAGACAACGACAGGTTAATTCTCCCTTTTCACGTCCATATTATTGAGCGCCTCGATCAATGCCTTGAATTTCGAGTGCGGTTCGTGACCGCCGCCGTACCCTACCGCAAACAACGGGCCCCGGCTTAATTTGCATGCCGTAATCAGGAACCAGTTAAGCTCATTCAATTCCTTTCGCATT
Source organism: Chitinivibrionales bacterium (assembly GCA_035516255.1). Classification (NCBI taxonomy): domain Bacteria; kingdom Pseudomonadati; phylum Fibrobacterota; class Chitinivibrionia; order Chitinivibrionales; species Chitinivibrionales bacterium. Next base: position 105,640 of record DATJAL010000016.1, read on the forward strand.
CTTGCCTGCTGTTCAAACAGCACGTTGAACCCCAGAGACTCGAGAAAGGACTGCTCCACGTCGAGTTTGTCGGTGAACCTTTTACCGGAATTGACCTGTGAAAGGTTGTCTTTGTAAAATGCGTCAAGATTATTGATATATTCTTGGGTGGGCATGGCACCTCCGGAAATTATTGTTTCCGTGCTTCCCCGTTTTATCTTGCCCGTTCATCAAGACTTCCGGGTCTCCATTCTCATTCCAGCAGGAAATAAATCTTTGAACAGTAAAAGTGGATATCCGCACAGGTGCAGGTCGCTTTTTTTCTTTTTCCCTGACGCACGTTGCAGATCGCCGCCGGCGGGAGAATGCAGGTCTCGCCGGTAAATTCCTTTTTTACCCTTTCGTGGAGTTTGTTGTAGTCTTCCCCGAATGCAACGGCAGTAAGGCGACGCCTTTGTTTTTCGTCCATTCTTCCGATTTTCTCAACGGTCGCATTTGCTTTACTTTTAAGAATTATCGTCCTCAACCCGGCTGCGGGTTCCCACTTTTTCAACGTGTCTGCGCGCAACGCGATTTGGTTGGCCATCGGGCCGTCGTCTTTCTTGTTTTTCATTTTATTATAAATTAAAATTCAGGGTAATGCGACGAAATCGATTTCGCCCGGCGAGGGGAGAAAATACGGTCTTATGTTACTCCAAGCATGCCAAGGAATTACACGCACGGGCCGAAACGGGGCTTTTATAATTTTTTCATTTTTACAGGCTGGAATAATTATGCGCCGTAATTAGTTCGGAATTTTTCTTTACCGGATCAACGTACCGGCTTCCCGCTAAACTCATCGAAAATCTCCTCGAATTTCCTGTTGTTCCTGCGGAACATGTCGAGGATCGCAGGATCGAAATGCGAGGGCATGGTGCGGCCGTCGCCCTTGGTGATGATCTCCACGGCCTTTACATGGTCGAACGCGGGCTTATACGGCCGCCGGCTCCTGAGGGCGTCGTAGACATCGGCGAGATTCATGATCCGCGCCGACAGGGGAATGGCGGCCTTTGCGAGCCCTCTGGGATATCCGGTGCCGTCCCACCGCTCGTGGTGGGCCACGGCGATCTCCTCGCCCATTTTAAGGTACGGTGACTTGCAGTTGCCGAGGATTTTGCCGCCAAGGGCGGCGTGCGCCTTCATGACCTCCCATTCCTGCGGTGTAAAGCCGCCGGGCTTGAGCAGGATATTGTCGGGGATGCCTATCTTGCCGATGTCATGCATGGGGCTCGAGAAGAATAACCGGTCGCTAAAGTCCGCGTCGCTCCCGAGCATGAGGGCGATCTCCTTGCAGTAGAAGCTGATGCGCTCAAGGTGGTCGGCCGTGTCTTTATCCTTGTACTCCGCGGCACGGGTCATCGCCACAATGGTCTCGAGGTAGTTCTGTTTAAGGTCGGCGGTACGCTGCACCACTTTCTCCTCGAGCATCTCGTTATAGTGCTGCAGTTCCTTGTGCAGGAGGCGCACCTCGAGCATGTTGTATACCCGCATTTGCAGCTCGGCGGGCTCAAAGGGCTTCGGCAGAAAATCCTTTGCGCCCGACTGCAGCGCTCGTATCTTCTTGTCAAGTTCCCCGGTGATCACCACCACCGGCAGATATCCCGAGGAGTCGATGGCCTTGAGCTTAGCCATCACCGCGAACCCGTCCATGCCCGGCATCATGAGATCGAGCAGGATGAGATCGTAGTTGTTCTCCGCATGAAGCGGCGCAACAACCCGCGGGTCCGACGAGGTGTCCACGGCCTGGTAGCCGGCCTCTGTCAGGATGCGCTTTATCAACTCAACCTCAAATTCCTCATCGTCAACGACAAGGATCCTGCTCTTGAGAATCTCGGTTTTTCCTACCATCGTGCGTCAAGGCCTTTCTTGTTCTTGTCAATGAGTTGCTTGCTGACTTTTTTGTTTCTCACCCTCGTTATTGCTTCTTCCCCAATACCTCCCGAACCGCGACAAGAAGGTCCGGGATCGTATAGGGCTTTTGTAAAAAGCGGAAGTTCTTGTTTTTAATAAAATCCCGGTTCGCCTTTTCGTCGGTATAGCCGCTGGAAAACAGCACCTTTATGGCTCCGCGCTTGAGCAGTTCGTCCACGAGCTCGACCCCGCTTTGATCGGGAAGCCCCACGTCGGTGAACACCAGGTCGAATTTCCGGTTCTCCTTTTCAAATACCCGCAGTGCTTCTTTGGCCGAAGGCACGGGAAAAACCACATAACCGTTTGTCGAGAGTATCTCTTGGGCGAGAAAGCGCACCTCCTCGTGGTCTTCCACGAGCAGGACGCGTTCGCCGCCGCCTTTAAACTCGGCGGTGATCACCTTTTTACCGTTTTTTTGCTCAGGGTGAACGGTGGAAGTGGGGAAATACATGGTAAACGAGGTTCCTGCTCCGGGCCTGCTTTCGACGTTGACCCATCCCTTATGCTGCTGCACGATCCCGAACACGACCGACAGTCCCAGCCCAGTTCCCTTGCCCTTTTCCTTTGTTGTAAAGAACGGTTCGTAGAGGTGCTCGAGGATCTTTTCATCCATACCGGTTCCCGTATCCGTGATGGCGAGGCGGACAAAATCGCCCTGTCTGCCGTTGCTGTGCGCCCTGCAATAGGCTTCATCGATTTTTACATTCTCGGTTGTAATGCACAATTTCCCGCCCGCCGGCATGGCATCGCGCGCGTTGATCGCGAGGTTCATGATCACCTGCTCGATGCTGCCCTCGTCCCCGTAAATCGGCCACAGGTCATCCGCCGCCTTGATCTCGATGGTGATGTCCTCGCCGATGAGACGCTCGAGCATCTTGGCAAGCGACTTCACAGTGCTGTTGAGGTTGAGCGGCACCGGCTCAATGGGCTGCTTCCGGCTGAAAAGCAGGAGCTGGCGCACCACGTTCGCGGCTTTTGCCGCCGCATTGCTCACCATGGTCAGGTCGCGGTACATGGGATCGGACTCGTTGAGCTTGGCCATGGCCAGGCTGGAATACCCGGAAATCGCCGACAGCAGGTTGTTGAAATCGTGCGCCACCCCGCCCGCCAGCCTGCCAACGGCTTCCATCTTCTGGGCCTGGAGAAATTGCGCCTGGAGCTTTTCCTTTTCCTGTTCGGCCAGCTTGCCTGCGGTGATGTCGGTGAGGAAATTCAGGGAAGCGGGCTTGCCTTCCCACTGGATCAGCACGGCCGCGTTGTTGACCCACAGGATTTTGCCGTCCAGTCCCACCACTCTAAACTCGTATCGGTCGGGCACCGCCTCGCCGCGCATCCGTTGCTGATACCGATCCGCGATAAACCCGCGGTCCTCCGGATGCACCAATTCCAAAAAAGAAAGGCCGATAAGGTCTGTCTCTTTGGCATTGAGAATGCGCAGCGTTCTCGGGTTTGCATACGCGAGTTTCCCGTCCCGCACAACGATGATGCCCTCGTTTGCGTTTTCGACCACCATCCGGTATTTCTTTTCACTCTCCTGCAGGATCTCCAGGGCCCGCTTGCGCTCCGTGATGTCTTGGTTGACGCCGTACGTTTTGATTGTTTTGCCGCTTTGGTCCTTGACAATAAAGAACCTAACGGCGATGTGCCCGATTCCGCCGTCGGCATAGCGCATGCGGTGCTCCACGTAGCGGCTGAAATAAGGATCGTCGGTTTCTATCGCCTTGCGTGTCTCCTCGGCCACCTGATTCGAATCTTCCGGGTACACGAAACGTTTGGCATAATCGGCAATGGACATCCGGTAGCCGCCCATTTGCTCGGCAGTGGTATGGAAGATGGCGTAGAAACTGTCCGTAAACGTGAATATTCCGCTGGCGACATCCAGTTCCCAGGTGCCCAGCCTGGCCATTTTTACCGCATTGGAAAGCTGCGATTCGCTTTTTCGCAGCGCTTCCTCGGCCCGCATTCGCTCGGTGATGTCGCGGAACACTCCCAGCAGATAGTGACGGCCGTTCAACTCGACATGCCCGACCCGAATTTCCACAGGGATTTCCTTGCCTGTTTTTGTAACGAGCCGGTCATGGTAGATCAGTTCCCCGCTGCTCGCAAGAGCCTCGACGAAACTTGGGGTCCGTCCGCCGGACAGCTTCTGGGGCGCGTGAAGGCTCGACTGGGGGTGGCCCACAATCTCCGACTTGTCACGCCCCGCTATTTCGCAGAAGGCCCGGTTGCAGTCGGTAAGCACGCCCGTTTCCGCGTCGGCAAGGGCGATGCCGTCCTTTGCGTGATCGAACACCATGCGGTAGCGTATCTCGTTTTCGGCGAGCGCATGCTCCGCTTTTGTCCTGGCAATGGCCATTGCCGCCTGCGCGGCAACGGTCTCAATCACCGAAGGGTTGGCAACGGCGCTTTGGCCGCGAAGAAAGATTGACACTCCGCCCAGGACCTTTGATTCCTTGACAAAACCGATAACATAAAAGGCCGACACGCCGAGGAGCTTTGCCATGGGTTGCATGACCGCTTCGGGCAATACATGCGCCAGATCGCCCAAACCCGTCTTTACTTTCTCCAATTTACCAGTCAATAATGCCTGTCTGGCCTCGGGGCCGAAATCACCGGGAATTTCCAAGGGGTTCTTCCCGAGCATTTTTCTGACCATCTCCATGACTTTTTCTAGCCCCATGATGCACTTGGGACGAAACTTGCCCGTGCCCTCGTCGAATTCGCTTACCGCCAGCACCGTATTCGGGGGTGTTATCTGCTCGAATTGTTCGCCGATGAGCCGGTATAGGTCTTTTTCCCTCGGCAGGTCACCCAGTTCCATTGCCGCATGGGAAACGAAAAGCAGGTCGCGAACGAGCTGCTGGAGCATGGACTCCGACCGCTTGCGCTCCGAAATGTCTTCGATCATCGCCAAGGAGTAAAGGGGTTTTCCCCCGACGCCATGGATGATGGCGACCGTCAGGGCGCCCCAAAACACATCCCCGTTTTTCTTGAGATAACGTTTTTCGGTTTTATAAAACGGAATTTTTCCCGTCCACAGGCTCTTGACTTTTTCATCATCCTGCTGCCTATGGTCGGGATGGGTGATCTCTAAAAACGTCTTTTGAAGTACCTCCTTCTCGGTATACCCGAGCATGCGGCAAAATGCGCTGTTGGCGCGAATGAACTTTCCCGCCCGGTCCACCATCGTCATTCCCAGCGGTCCGTCTTCAAAAACCATCCTGAAACGCTCTTCGCTCGTCTGCAAGGTTGCCTCGAGCGATTTACTTCTATTCATGTTCGCATTGCTCTTCATCACGGGGAAATCCCTCGCCGTGGTCGTTTGCCTGGCTTTACCGGAAAAGACAAATCAATATATTATACCAAATTTTTCGGGAAATATCGACGAAATCTATTTCGCCGTGGCGGGATTGAACAACTTTTGGTACATCGGCAGGTTTTCTTCAAGAAATTTCATGGAATTCCGGCAGAATTCACGGTCTTCGGCGGCCGGCGGGGATTTTCCGCTTATGGTTGCTTCGAGCATGCACCGCAGGGAATGGTAAAACGGTATCACAAAAGACGGCGGCAGTCCGGTTTGCATCGTGGAAATGTTCTGCAGCTGCCGCAGGGTGATGGACGCCCTCTCCGCCCACTCCTTGGGCTCGCGGATCAAGGGGTTTTTAAGCAGAAAAAGGATTTCCTTGCTTTTGGACACCGTTCCCTTGCAGAGAAGGGCCAGCGGCGCAAGGGCGCACACTTCCCTCACGAGCTTGGCGATGCTGCCGCTCCCCTTGTCAATGACCGCTTCGGCCCCCAAACGGATCGCATCGGACGCGCTTTCCATGGAACCGATGCCGGAATAGACTACGGCAAACTGAAAATTGCCGTTCTCCTTGATAAGCGCCATGCCCTCGTCCTGTTTTCCGCCCAGGCACAGGTCAATGATCCAGCAATGCCACACGCCGCTGAATTTCGCAATCGTCCTTCGCGCTTTGTCAATATCGGCGGCAGCGGTAACCGCGGTGAACGGCGTCGAAAACAGGTCTGCAAGCGTGACACGAAGGTTGTCATCGTCTTCGACAACGAGGATGTTGATCCGCCGGGAGAACAATTCGGAAACGTTTTTGGGAATTGAAATGGTCATAACGACTCAACTCTTTTCGGTCGGACGACGCTGTTTGCCTGGCACTGCCCGCGTGTTCCCCGTGACTTGGCGCGGGGTTCTTCAATCGCGCATCAAATGTTTTTTCAGAAATGTAAACTCCGTCAGAATATAAGTATAATATAAATTGATCAAAATGACCATATGAACATCGTGAAAATTCCCGGCCGCGGGCCTGCGGCCGCCGCTTGACAAGAACGGGCACCCGCCAGCGGATGCTTTCGGTACCTCGTCTTGCAATTTTCGTGAATTTGTTTCCCATTACTAAAATAGAAACCATTCATTCGGAATTGCATATATGGCTTTTCGCATATTATTTTTACATTAAGAAAGAAAACATCGACCGCTTTTTCGCGCGGCGATTTTTCTTTTGAATGCGGGGGCGCCATTTAAACGGTGAAAAGAGCTATGGGGCAGAACAACGATTCTTCCGGGTCCGGCAAGGAAATGGAAGAAACGATCAAGGCCGAAATCGACGAGATTGAAAAATACAAGTGGTATCTCGGCGAACGTCTGGGCCACGATCCCCTCAACGACCGCTCCATGAACGAAATCTGCAAGGAGTGGATCGAGAAGCATGCCCAGGCCTTCCGCAAGCATTGGGAAGAGGAAAAACGGAACACCTGCTCATAACCCTAAAGACCCACAGCTTCACCATTCCATTCTTATCTCCTTTTTTTGGTTCCTATTGACATTTTCGCCTTTTTGTGTTATATTACAAAGTAGTTTATAATACAAACTACTTTGCCATGCGGAAGGAGACGCCTATGGACACCCTCTCCAGGGAACAACTGGACCAGCTTACGCAGGATATTACTTTCGTAAGGAAGGCGATTGAAAAGAACTCATCGATACTCAACCAGATCGACTTCCGCGGATCACTCCGGCTCACCGTGCTGCTGTCGGCCCTGTCGGTATTTTTGTTCTGCGGCCTTTTTTATTTCCTTGAAGCGCATTTCGGTGGATTCGATGCAATCCCCGTTTACCTGAAGGCGCTTGCATTCTGCGCCGCGGCGCTCGATGTCGCGATGCTGGGAATCCTTAAGAACACCGGCGTTCTGAAATCGGCACGCGCCTTCGATCCCGGCATCTCGCTGTTCCGGCTCGTGCGGGAATACTATGCGGGCAAGATGTATCACCACTTCATCCCGACAGGCCTTGTTCTTCTTTTCGCGTGCGTCTGCGCGTGGGAAACGGGCCATGCCAAGCTGATAATTCCCTTTGTCTCGATCGGCGTGGGGCTGTTGTACAACACCTTCAACACGTTCCTGAGGATCGATGAATTCCTGGTTTTCGGCTATTGGTTCATCGTCACCGGCTGCATCCTGGTGGTCTTCAACACCGTTTCACCGCTTCTGGGACTTGCGCTTACGCTCGGATGCGGACTGCTGCTTCTATCATTCATATGGTATCTTCCTCAGAAAAAAGGAAGCCAGGCATGACGGTTGCTGGGTATGATTTCGGTTCGCTGGCGGAGGACAAGGTCATCCACGAGCGGGCACGCCTCCTGATTCTTTCGTACCTCGCCAGCTGCGAGAGGAGTTCCGTTCCGTTCGGTGAAATTCGTGAGAAACTTGACTTTACAGCAGGGAATTTGTCGGTGCAGCTCAAGACACTCGAGGGGGCGGGATACATACGGATCACCAAGGAGTTCCGCGACAACAAGCCGCTCACCCGGGCGTCGCTCACGGCAGAGGGCAGCGCCGCGCTCAAACGCTACTTAAAGGACATGGAGAATCTGGTTAAAAGGCTGAAGACCAAATAAAAAATCACCACGAGACACAGAGGACACAGAGAAGACAAATGGTTTACAGTTGAACATGTTTTGTTCGGGCCGTTGCTTTCAACTTTCAACCTTCAACTTCCAACTCTGTAGGGGAGCGCTGTGCTCTCGGTGCCTCCGTGGTGGGACACGTGAAACAGGAGGAGTATTGCATGCCTATCCTTGACATCAAGAACATCCGCAAGGATTACCTCAAGGGCGACAAGAAGATCGAGGCGTTGCGGGGGGTGACGCTCGCCATTGAAAAAGGGGAATTTTTGTCGATCGTGGGCCCGTCGGGCTCGGGCAAGAGCACGCTGCTCAACATCGTAGGATGCCTCGACACGCCCACAAGCGGCAGCGTCTTATACAATGGAAAAGAACTCGGCAACTTTACGGAGAGACAGCTCTCCGACTACCGCCGCGACAACATCGCTTTTATTTTCCAGTCGTACAATCTGATCCCGGTGCTCTCCGTGAGGGAAAATGTCGAGCTCCCGCTTGTCATAGAACGAAAATACTCCAAGGCCGAAATGGCCAGGAAAGCCATCGGCGTCATCGAAAGCGTCGGGCTCGGGGCCATGGCCGACCGTCTTCCCCGGGAGCTTTCGGGAGGCCAGGAGCAGCGCGTGGCCATCGCGCGCGCACTTGTCAAGGAGCCGCTCGTGGTGCTCGCCGACGAGCCAACGGCCAACCTCGATTCCTCCACTGCGGAAGACGTCATCTCCATCATGGAAAAAATGAACTCCGAGCGGGCGACCACATTCGTTTTTTCAACCCACGATCTCCGCATGGAGCGTCACGCCAAACGCATCGTCACCCTCCGCGACGGCGGCGTGGAAAAGGACGAACGGAGGTAACCATGGGCATGATCCTAAAAATCGCCTTGCGCAACATCGGCCGCCACAAGCGCCGCACCATACTGTCGGCCATCACCATCGCGGCGGGGCTCCTCGTGTTCATATACATGGACTCCGCGCTCACCGGCGTGGACAGGATGAGCATCGACAATCTCATCACCCTGTCGGCGGGCGCGCTCAAGATCGATACCCGGCGGTACGACGAGGAAAAGGAATCGTTTCCCCTCACCTACACCCTCGACAGCACCCTGGCCCGGCTGACGTTCGCGCTTTCGAAAGACAAGCGCGTTTCCCATGTGACGCGGCGGACCCTGTTCTTGGGCCAGCTCTCAAACTATGAAGAGACCATCCCGGTGGTGGGGACCGTCATCGACCCTGCCACGGACACGCTTGTGTTCGGCCTGAGGCGCTACCTCGCGGGCTCCTTCCTCGACACCGGCAGCACGCGGTCGATTATCATGGGAAAGCAGCTTGCGCAGGACCTGGGGGTGGGCGCGGGCGACAACATCACGCTGTACGCCTTGACAAAATACGACAGCCGCAACGCCGACGTATTCAGGATCGCGGGACTCCTTTCGACGGCCGACCCGGTCATCAACCACAGCGGCGTGTTCATGACGTACGCGGCGGCAAACGATTTTTTGGACCTTGAAAACTCAACCACGGAGCTCGACGTGGCGGTCCCCCGGAACGAAAACCTCGCCCGGTTTTCAAACACGGTCAAGGGCATCCAGCGGGACCTGCAGGCCGATTTCCCTTCCCTGCGGATCAATTCGTTTCTCGACCTCGGCGCTGGCGTCATGGAAATCACCCGCGCAAAACGGATCTCCATGTTCGTCGTGATGGGAATCATCCTCATCATCGCCGTGGTGGGCATCTTCAACACCGTGTTCATGAGCGTGTACGAGCGGATACGGGAAATAGGCGTTCTGCGGGCGCACGGCATGAAACCGTCGGACATATCGGCGATGTTCCTCGTCGAAGGGGCCGTCACGGGGCTGCTCGGCGGCGTTCTGGGCGTTTCCCTGGGAGCGCTTGTCAACCTGCAGCTCGTGACCCAGGGCATTCCCATGGAAAAGATCGCGGGCAGCCTCGCGACCGCGTCCTACGGGATCGCCGGGAACATCTACGGCGAGTGGAACGCGCCTGCCATGGCCGTAGTGTTCGTGCTGGGCGTCGCCGTGGCGACCATCGCGGGGATCATCCCGGCGCGGCGGGCGTCGAAGATACAGGTGACCGAGGCGCTGCGGTTCAACTAGAAAGAAGTCTCTCGCAAGGCACGCAAAGGCCGCAAAGAACATAAGATTTTTTTCCGATCCGAACTCATTTTTCCTTTGCGATCTTTGCGACTTTGCGGTGAACTTTTTATGAAAACAGCGGAGTAAAACATGTTTTCTCTTATCCGTCTCGCGATCCGCAACGTCGGCAGAAACCGGCGCCGCTCGATCCTCGCGCTTGTGTCGGTGGCGATCTCGCTCACGGTGATCGTGTTTGCCCAGGGGTTCGTGGCGGGCTTCGTGCAGTCGTTTGTGAAGAACGCCACGAAAAACGACGCCGGCCACATTCGCATCGCCGAAAGGAAGTTCGAGGAGCGCAGCAGGTTCTACCCGGTTGCCTACAACGTGCCGCGCCCCGATTCGATCATCGCCGCCGTCAAGCGCAACCCGGCGGTCGCGGGCGACATCGCCCTGATCACGCCGCGCATCACTTTCGGCGTGCTTCTGTCGAACAACGGACTCAACAAAACGGCCCTCGCCCTCGCGGGCGATCCGGCCAAGGAAAAAGGCCTCCTCATGTTGCAGCGGTCCATCCTGCCGGGCGGACGGTATCTGGCCGGCCCCCGCGAGCTCATCATGGGCGCCGCGATGGCCAAAAGCCTGCGTTTCCGCGTCGGCGACACCGTGCGCGTCATGGCCTCGGCGAGCGACTATGCCCTCAACCTCAGGAAATTCGTCATCGCCGGGCTGTTTTCCACCGGCATGAACGTGTTCGACGACATGATGTTCCAAATAGGGCTGCCCGACGCGCAGGAGCTTTTGCGGACGGGCGGTGCGGTGCAGCAGATCATCGTCATGCTCAAGGACTACCGCACGGCCGACAGGGCCGCCGCCCGGATCCGCGCCGATATTTCCGATACGTCAATAAACGTCACGCCGTGGACCCGCGTGGGCGACACCTACACCACCGTCGAGCTCGTTACGCGCATCTACAACATCATCTACATCGTCATCGCGCTGCTCGGCGCGTTCATCATCAGCAACATCATGATGATGGCGGTGCTGGAGCGCCGAAAGGAAATCGGCATCCTCAAATCGATGGGGTTCAAGCGCGGCGAAGTGCTCGCGATGTTTTTAGTTGAAGGCATGACGCTCGGGTTCGCGGGGAGCCTCGCGGGAGTCGCCCTGGGATGCGCCATCACCGCCTTTTTCCACGTGCACGGCATCGACCTGACCGCGTACATGAGCAAGATAAGCGTGCCGCTTGACAATGTGCTCTATCCGAGAATCGCGGCGGCCAACGTGGCATTTTCGGTGCTGCTCGGCACCGTGCTCGCGGCGCTGGTGTCGGTGGCGCCGGCGCGCCAGGCGGCCGGGATGAACGCGGTGGATGCGATAAAAAGTGTGTAAAATAAATTTTCTGGTGGGGGCACCGCTTCGCGGCGGGTGAAAAAAACGTTTCCTCTTCACTCCCCTTCTCCGATTCGGAGAAGGGGTTGGGAGATGAGGTCAAAATGGATAATGTAATAGAAACGAAAAACCTTACCAAACGATTCGGCGGCTTCACGGCGGTTGACAATGTGTCATTGACCGTCGGCAAAGGCGAGATTTACGGCTTTCTCGGCCTCAACGGCGCCGGAAAGACCACCACCATCCGCATGCTGCTCGGCATGATACGGCCGACAAAAGGCGAATGCCTGCTCAATGGTAAAAGGGCGTCGGGCTCAAGCAATAATTTTTGGAACAGCGTCGGATACCTGGTTGAGATTCCCTATTCCTATCCCGACCTTACCGTGCGCGAAAATCTCGAATTGCTGCGGCATCTCAGGTTTATCGGCGATAAAAAATCGGTCGACAGGGCCATGGAATTCCTCAATATCACACGATACGCCGAACGGCGGGCGAAAGACCTTTCCCTCGGCAATGCCCAGCGGCTCGGACTGGCAAAGGCGCTTTTTCACAATCCCGACATACTCATTCTCGACGAACCGGCCAACGGCCTTGACCCCGCCGGCATCGTCGAAATCCGGGAGCTGCTGCTCGACCTTGTGCAAAAGCGCGGGGCCACGGTTTTCATTTCGAGCCACATTCTCGGCGAAATTTCAAAGTTCGCCACACGCATCGGCATCATCCACGAGGGACGGTTATTACAGGAATTGACCGCGGACGACCTGGAACGCGTGCGCAACAAGCGCCTGCTCGTCGCCGTGCACGACGACAAAGCCGCCCAGGCGGCGCTTTTACAACAGGGGATCGCCGCCAGGCTTGCCGGTGAAGGGCTGCTGGAAATCACGGCTGACCAAGCCATAACAAATCCGGACAAAATCAACGCGACCCTTGTCAAATCAGACAACGTACCGTCGATGGTAAGGGTCGAGGAAGAAGATTTGGAATCATATTTTTTGCGGATCATCGGGAAAAATTGAGGCGGACCATGAAGGCATTCTCCGCATCGCTCTGGGCCGAATGGCTCAAGGTACGGCGCTCGAAGATGTTTGCCGGCATGCTTTCGGTGTTCGCGTTTGTCGGCATCATGATGGGTTTCATGATGTTCGCGGCGCAGCACCCTGAAATATCCGGACGCTCGCCCGCCCTGGCGGCCAAGACCTCTGCCATCGGCAAGGGCGACTGGCCCAATTTATTGGCGCTTTTGGTGCAGACAATTCTCGCCCTCGGTGCGATGGGATTCGGCATCGTCACCTCGTGGGTTTTCGGAAGGGAATTCTCCGACCGCACGCTGAAAGACCTGCTCTCCCTGCCCGTTTCGCGGCCCGCCATTGTCGCGGCTAAGTTTTTCATCATTCTTGTTTGGAGCCTTATGCTCTCGCTCGCGCTGTTTGCAGCGGCACTCTTGACCGCTCTTGCGCTGCCCATTCCCGGATGGTCGCCGGGTCTTGTAATGCCCGCATTTAAAATATTTTGCCAAAGCGCGCTGCTCACCATCCTGCTCTGCACGCCGGTTGCTTTGATCGCGGGCATAGGCCGGGGATACCTGCCGCCGATCGGCTTTGTCGTCCTGACGCTCATCATCACGCAGCTTGTCGGCATAGGAATGCCGGTCGTCGCCGTATATTTTCCATGGGCCTATCCCGCGCTCGTGAGCGGCGCGGCAGGAGACGCGGTCCCGAAACCGGGCGCCGCAAGCTTGGTTATCTACCTTTCCACCGTTGCGGCGGGATATATTCTGACCGTGGCATGGTGGCAGAATGCCGATCATACGTAACTCACCCCCCTGCCCCCTCTCTTAAAAAGGAGGGGGAGAAGGTTAACAATGATCAAGAGTACCGCCCGACTGCCACGAAAAAATCAGGCGCACGCAGAATCTGTTCTCCGGACCATGCTTCGCAATAGAAAATGTGGAGGGTTCAAATTCGTTAGGCAATATCCGTTCACTCTTCAGGACATGGATCGCAGCAGGTTCGTGGTGGTTGATTTCTATTGTCACGCGGGGAAACTCGCGATTGAATTGGACGGGGCCGCACACGGAGGAAGGGAGAAAATCGACAAGTATCGGGAGAATTTGCTTGCCTATAAAGGAATCCGTTTCCTCCGCTTCAAAAACGATGAGGTTTTCACGAATTTGACCCTCACGCAAACGATTCTAAACCATCTGCCACCAACTCCGCCTCTCCTCTCTTTCAAGAGAGGGGTTGGGGGTGAGTTCAAAGGAGCATGCCATGAAGGCATTTAAGCCTTATGTAGTTTTCATGATCGCCGCAATGTCAACCTATGCCGCCGCCATTACCCCGGAAGAAATCCTGGCCGCCATGGACAGAAACCGCGACTACGGCACCATTTCCTATATCGCAACCATGGAGATCCACGTGGGCGGCGAGGTGCGCACCAAGACCATGAAGGCCGTCGCCATGGGCACCGAAAAGGCGCTCGCGGAATTCACCAACGCCGAGGACCGGGGCACCAAATACCTCAAGATCGGCAAGGAGCTTTGGATCTACTTCCCGTCGGAGCAGGACGTGGTGAAGATCTCAGGGCACATGCTCAAGGAGGGCATGATGGGGTCCGATGTTTCGTACGAGGACGCGCTCGAGTCTGACGTGCTGCGCAAGAAATATTCGGCCATCCTCAGCGGCGAGGAGGAATTCGAGGGCCACGCCTGTTACGTGCTGACGCTCGAGGCAACGGTCAAGGACGCACCGTATTACAAGCGAAAAATGTGCGTCGACAAGACCATGTATATCCCGTGGCAGGAGGAGATGTACGCCAAGAGCGGCACGCTGCTCAAGGTGTCGCACGTGCTTGACGTCAAGAAAATAGACGACCGGCATTTCCCGGTGAAAGTCGAGATGGTGAACAAGCTCCGCAAGGACACCAAGACCGTTTTTGAGATGAGCGACGTTCGCTTCGACGTAAAGACGGATCCGGCAATCTTTAGTTTACAGAATTTGCAGCGGTGATTATCATGACAAATGAATGGATGATGAATTGACCGCCGTGCGCATAAAAGCGGGAGGGGTGATGACAAACGACCGTTCACTACTAAAAACAATCGCCATACTTTTGATGCTTGTTCTCGCCGCCCGGGCCCAGCAGTCAAAAGAGCAGGGCCTTGTGCTGTCGGGCAGCCTGCAGGGAGACGTTGACGGACTGGAAACAGTCGACAAGAGCAGGCCCCTTGCGAACCAGTTCGACATGGCGGGCGCGACGCTGCTCACCCTCAACGGCAGCAATGCAAACACCGCGCATGTGAAATTCGACGCGAGCGCCGATTTGTGGCTGCTACTGGGCGCCTATGCCGACGCCTTCCGCGGCGCCGATTCCGCCGCGGCGCTGCCCGCGCTCGCCTCGCCGTCGTCGGCGCTCGTTCTTGACGTCCGCAAGCTTTACGGCGAGCTGTTCCTCTCGTTCGCCGACCTTTCGGTGGGCCGGCAGATCATCTCCTTCGGAGAGGGCCTGGTGTTTTCACCCATCGACGTATTCTCTTCGGTCAACATCCTCGACCTGTCGCTGCGCCGCCGCGGCAGCGACGTGGCGCGCGTGCGCGTGCCCTTCGGCGAGCTGGCGGGCCTCGACGCCATTGTCAAGGTGAGCTCGCGCGCCGACGGCGTCGCCGGCGCGATCAAGGGCTACGGCCACGCCGGCAGCTTCGACCTGGGCGGCGTGGGCATCTACCAGGGCGCAAACAGGGAGTACATCACCGGCGTCATGTTCAAGGGCGACCTCGTGGCTGGCGTATACGGCGAGCTCGTGGAGCACTGGCGCTACGGCGGCTACCGCGCCTTTGTGGGCATGCTCGGCGCCGATTATTCCATTGCCGGCGACTGGTATTTCAACGCCGAATACCTGTACAACGAGCGGCCCCAGCCTGCGGTGTCGCCTTCGCAATTTTCCCTTTTGCAAACCAGCGTCACCCTGCTGCACCGCCACTACGGCTTCGCCTCGGTCCGGTACAAGATCAACGAACTCATGAACGTTTCGGCAAGCGCGATCGCCGACGTCACCGCGAAATCCGGCCTTCTCACCGCTCAGTATTCCTACAACATCCTGCAGAACGCCGACCTGATCGGCTACCTCCAGGCCTTCCCCGCCTCCAGCGACGGCCTGCTGGCCGTTCCCCACGCCGAGATCATTTACGGGGTAAGAGTAAAAGTCTCGTTCTGAAACATTTCCATTTTTTTTATCAAAAGAAATAGAGCGCCCCGCAGCTTCGCTGCGGCGGCCGTCCTTCCGGTCTCGCCTTCGGCTCGGGCCGCCACGGTGCGATGGCGCCGACGCGCGAAAGGGGGAACGCCCACACCAATTTTATTTAGGAGCAGATTCTACTAATAAAATTCTTTTTTCCCCGGAATGTATATTTTACCCTGGCAAAATCGCTAACGGGGTGTGGCTCAGTCTGGCTAGAGCACGTGGTTTGGGACCACGGTGTCGTAGGTTCAAATCCTATCACCCCGATTTTCTCTTTGTGCCTTTAGCTCAACTGGATAGAGCAGCGGATTTCTAATCCGCAGGTTGGAGGTTCGAGTCCCCCAAGGCACGCCATACATATCAAGGACTTACAGATGAACCTGTGAGTCCTTGTTTGTTGAAAATGCCCAAAATTGCCCACGAATTTTGGAGAACCTCAATTTTGACCAAAGATCTTTACGAGAAAAGGCAGGAATTGGCTGGATCAAGCGCGGCAGTGGTATTTGAAAACAAGACTCAAACAACGTTCCTCATTCAACAATCTTGGAGGGCGTCATGGGTTACTCCGGTTCTTCGCGGGACCCTTGCCGCGCGCGGGTTGATCGCCGGCGGCACCGCGCGAGAATAGACTAATAAGAATTTTGATTTTTCATGCGCGTCCGGCCGGGCCTCTCGAGAATCCTTGCCGCCTCCCGCGAATTTTTCCGCGGCGGACTTTTCCGTCCGGACGAATGCAAGCGGCCTATTTGGGGTCCGTGCCGAGGAACCCGCGGGGCGGAGTCATTTCCCGCCGAGGAATTCCCCCACGATTCCATTGAACTCCCGGTATTTCTCGAATTGGGGATTGTGCCCGCAATCGTCAATCAGCACGAGCCTGGCATGAGGGATTTTCTTCAGCGCTTCGCGCGCGTTTGAAACCGGCATGAAACTGTCTTGTCTGCCCCATACGATGAGCGCCGGGGGCGAGAGGCGGTCGAGGCGACCGGTGATGTCGTCGCGTACGGCTTTTTTGAGGCCCATCAGGTTGCAGTTGGTCCGAAGGGCGCGGAAAAACGTTGCGCGGATTTCCGGGTTCCTGACGGCGGAGTAATAGAAATCGAGGAAATCCCGCACGTCGTTCTCGGGAGCGTGCACGATCGAGCGCACGTAGATGGCGTAGAGGCTTCTTGGCGGGGCAAAGTTCACGCGGGCCGCAAAGGGAATGCTCGCGGCCAGACGCAGCGGCAGCCCCAGCCGAGGGCCCAGGGCCGCGGCCGCGGTGAGCACGATCCGGTCCACGGTTGCGGGATTGTCCAGGGTGTAGCGGAGGCAGGCGCCGCCGCCGAGCGAAAGGCCCATGAGCGAAAATTTCCCGCAGCCCATGCCGGCGGCAAAATCGCCCAGAAACCGGGAGAGCCATTCGAGAGAATATGCGGTGTCCCGAGGCTTGCCGGATTTCCCGTGGCCGGGCAAGTCGAAGCACACCACGCGATGGGACCGGGCGAGATAATCGATGTTCTTGCACCATTGCTCGCACGACCCGCCCAGCCCGTGAACGAGGATGATGTCGGGCCCCGCTCCCGCCTGCACGAAACGTGTGCGGATGCCGTTGACGGAGATGAATTGATCGGTCCAGGGAAATTGGAGCATGATTCAGCGCCCTCGGAAGCTTCTTGCGCTCACAGGTGAAACAGCCGTTTCAGGTCGATCCGTTTGCTCAGGAAAAACCGGTGGAACGCAAGAAGGCCTTCGAGCGGCACGATTGCGGAAACGACAATGACCGACCAGCCGAATTTGTTTTGCCTCAAGAAACCGCCTATCGTATAGTCAAGCCCCACGCAAAGCAGGGCGATAATGGCCAGGACCGATCCCACGAGGTATGTTACCGGCTTTATTCGCGCAAAGACGACCAGGGCCAACGCCGCGGCCGCGCCGGCCTCAAGGGTAAGAGGAAGCCCGAGAGGGAAAAACGAGTCAAGCGTGCCGGTCACGGTATTCAGGACATACACGAACAATGCGGTGGACGCGATCCAGCCCGATAACGCGATCCAGGGCCGCTTGATGAAAAAGAACGCGAGGGTGAGATATACCCACGTCACCGCGATCCCCCACAGCGGATACACCGACCAGGTGAAGCGGCCGTTTTTGAGCAGGTCGATTGCCCCCACCGAGCAGACCGCGGCGCTACACACCGCGGACGCGATCTCCCAGGAAAGGATTCTCCATGGCCCTCCGGGACCGTCGGACGGCGCCCGCGGGGGAGGATACGCGCGCTCCCTTGGCTTTTCGGGCGCGTCCAGTTGCTGAATAGGCGCCTGACACAGGGGACATTGGCGAACGGAATCGCCCACCTCAACGCCACATCGCGAACAATACGGCATGGATTCTCCCTATTCTTTATTCGTTTCGATGAAGACCCTGATTCCCTGCCAGCGGAGCGCGGCGAAAAAGAGCCTGGGCACGGTTGTCGATAGAACCAGGCCGGCAAAGGTTATCGTCACCCGTTCTCCGAACCCGATGACGCCCACGCTCAGCTTGAGCACGGAATTGGGCGAAGTGATGAACACGAACCTGTCGACGTGCCGGGCGACGGGTTCCGGAAACCCGACCCCGCCCAGGTTGGAAAGAATACCGGACGCGGTCCGGCTTCCGGAATGCGAAAAAACCATGCGCAATATCGGAAGCTTCACGAAAAGAGGTATGAGTCGGTTCATCGGGTTGCGCGCGGAGGCCACGTTCCGGGCTATCTGCTGGTTGATGAACCGTTCGTCCACCTCAATCTGCATGTAGTGATGCACCGCCTTGAGGATATCGTCAAATTCGTAGGCGCCCAAGGCCGGCCTGATTCCGGGAAACACGGTCAGGAAGAAATTCCTCATGGTATGCGACGGGTACAGTCCCCGCAGGTTGACGGGGACCATGACCCGAATGTCCCGGCGCGACCGCCCGCGCGACCGGAAAAGCGCCCACAAGTAGTGCGCGGTCAGGAATTCGGTAACGGACACATTTCTCTTTTTGCTTTCTCCCAGAATGGCGGTTTTCGAACAGATCCCCGAAATAACAAGGAGATCGCCCCCGGGGACCAATTCTCCGGCGGGATGAAAGGCGGTGCCGAGAGCCTGGGCATGGGGAATTTTCTTGTTGAAAAACCGTTCGTAGGCGTCTTCGAATTCGTCGGCCGCGGGCTCTTGGCCGGGGCGGCGGAGATGGTCCGTGTAATCGAAAACGACGCCGAGAACGCGGAAATACTCCGCGACCAAGGTTCTCGCAAACTCCAGCGCGCCCGACCCGTCCGTCAGGACATGAGAAAACTCCACGGAAATGCGTTTCCCGTAATACAAGACCCTAAACAGGAGGCGGCGCGCGCCGAAGTCCCTGCAGGGCGGATCGCGTTCTTCGCGGACCACGGCCGTCTCGCGAGCCGCCTGCAGGTAGTTCCAGAATACGCCATACCGGAGGTGGACCAGAAAATAGGGAAACAGGGCCATGGTCCCGTCAAGCGCCTTTTGCAGCGCCGGCGGGTCCACTGGTTCCTTCAAGACCGCGGCGACGCGGAATGCCGTGGGCGACCGGCTGCCGAGCATGGCCGCGTAGATCCGGGCTGCATTGTCAAGCGGGAACCACGGGGCATTGCGACCGGACGCCGGCGGGACCGGGGGCAACGGCCGGGGCGAATCGTCGTGCGGCAAGGGGTTCATGGTTGAAAACTTAGGGTACGGGAAAAATATCGGTTCGGGGACGCGCCGGGGCGGCCGGACAACTACAAGCATAAAATAATTCGAACCAGGGCAAACCGGCGGCCACCGGGCCCTTTTTTTGTACGAACAGGACGCTCTCCTCGCGCGCCCGCGCGATCATGCGGATTGACGGGTAATTGCTTTTTCCGCGGGCGGGTGAGCGTATAAGGAAGGTTCTTTACAGACGCTCACTTTCCGTCCGTCTTCCCCACCCCCGCCGTCCGGATTCTAAAGGGCTTCGAGAAAAAATATAGGTATTCCCTTCTCCACATGTCAAATCCAGGAATACCCGTTTCGCGGCTTCGGCCCAAAGCTTAAAAGTCAGGCGCGGGGACTGTTCCTTCCACAGGCCGCAGTGTTTCAGAACTTTCGGATCACCCCATTTTCCTCGATGAACGAAATAATCCTCATCTCTCCCCCGCATTTCGGGCACATGAGCGGGGCTACCTCGTACACACACTTAATGAGCGCGGCCCACCTCATGCGGCATTTACGCCTAAACGTCGTGTCCGGTTCGGCTGTCCGAGCTGGCTGGAGGCCGCGCCGAAGCGCGGTGCTGCCCGGCCCTCGCCGGCAGGCATATAGGGACCGTGGCAGCTTGAGACCGGAAGGAGAACCGGCCCCGGAAGTGGGGGCGAAAGATTTTTCGCCTCTACATCCGGGGAACCGCCCAAATTTATGTAATCTTGTTAGAATTCCTTCTTTTTTGTAAAATCAAAAATCCACCCTAGCCCGGCCGAGATCGAAAACACGCTCTGCAGCAGCGTGCGGTCGTATAGGTTCGGCGCGTCGCGCTTATAAAAATCAATGAGACCGATCGAATACCGGATGTCGATGGGGATCACGCCGTTAGCGCCCATCCTGCAATCCAGCGAAAGGCCGGCAGTGAGCCCGACATCCACCGGCTGGGTACTCGACATCTTGTCGTAGGTGTTGCCGCCGTACGACACGGACTCGGAGATAAGGGGAAATCCGATATACGGCCCGCCGTACAGCACGGGGCGAATCTTGTCCTTATTGATGAATCTCCATTTTGCCAGGATAGGCACGTCGAGGTAGGTAAAATGAGTCGGATACTTGTTGAAGATGCTGAGGTCGATCGAGTCCTGGTTTTTCCAGCTTTCGCCTTTGAAGTCGAACATGAGCTCCTCCTGCAGGCCGAAGCTCTCGTTGATCCATTCGCTCGCAAAGCCGCCGAAGCACAGACCGAAACGCGGCATCATGAGCTTTGATGTGTCGCCGATGATGCCGGACACATTGAGGCCGAGCCGTGCCCCGGCCGAGAATTCCATGGCCTGACTGGCCTGCGCAACAGCCAGCGCCAGCAGGATGCCTGCAAAAAGTCCTCCCCAATTCCGTTTCATAACAGCAGCCCTTTCGTTCAACGAGTGGTATTTTTCCTGTTTTTTCGGGCGCCTGCGAGCGCCGGAACCGATACAGTTCAATATAAAAGTTTCCCGCCTTCAAAAAAACATTTTAGGGTTGATTTTTGTCCTCAGCATGGTATAATGAATGATGCGGGAAAAAGAAATTTCAGCTCCGGCACATGATGACCCTATCCCCCTTGCAGGGCATTGGCGGACTGAATGAGCCCGGGTTCCCCGAAAGACCCGGGCTCTTTTTTTACCTCACCCCTTTACCCCGCCCCTCTCCATGAGTGGAGAGGGGCGGGGTAAAGGGGTGAGGCGAAGAGAGGCGCGAGTTATTTTTCACTTTGCATTCAAAAATTTTATCATCCACCAATAGCGCTGTCGAGGTACCTCAACCATGAAACTGCAATTTTTCGGAGGCGCGCAAACAGTCACCGGTTCGCAATATGTCTTAACGGTAAACGGCCGCTCGCTGGGCCTCGAGTGCGGCCTGTTCCAGGGACGGCGCGCGGAGTCGTATGAAAAAAACCTGAATTTCAGGTTCGACCCGAAAACGCTTGACTGCCTGATATTGTCGCACGCGCACATGGACCACAGCGGCAACATCCCGAACCTGGTGAAAAAGGGGTTCGGCGGGCCCATTTACGCGACACCGCCCACCGTCGACCTGTGCCGCATCATGCTGCGTGACTCGGCCCATCTCCAGCTCAAGGACATTGAATTTGTCAACGCGAAGAAGCGCAAGCAGCACGACACGCCGCTTGAGCCGCTGTACACCATGCAGGACGCGGAGGCGTGCATGGACAAATTCAGGACCGTGCCCTACCGCAGGCCCTTTTCGCCGATCCCCGGCGTCACCGTCACCTTCCGCGACGCGGGGCATATTCTCGGGTCGGCGGGTATGACGCTCGAAATCATTGAGAACGGCCGCACGCTGCGTTTCGGCTTTTCCGGCGACATCGGCAGGCCCAACATGGCCGTGATCCAGGACCCGGACGTGCTGCGCGACCTTGACGTGCTCATGATGGAAAGCACCTACGGCAATCGCCGCCACGACCATTCCATCCAGGTGGAAGAGGAGCTCGCCGCCGTCATACACGACACTGCGGCGACCGGCGGCAAGATCATCATCCCCGCGTTTGCCGTGGGGCGCACCCAGCAGATCGTGTATCACCTGCACAAGCTGTTCAACGAAGACCGCATCCCGGACATGCCCGTATACGTGGACAGCCCGCTGGCCTGCGACGCCACGGAAATTTTCAGGCAGCACCCCGAATGCATGGACCGCGAGACCAACCGCGTTTTTCTTTCGGGCCACGAGGACCCGTTCGGGTTTTCGAGGCTCAAGTACATACATGACACCGAAGCGTCAAAGGCACTCAACGGGCTCACCTACCCGCACATCATCATCTCGTCGTCGGGCATGTGCGAAGGCGGCCGCATCCTGCACCATCTGCGCAACAACATCGAAAACCCGAAGAACCTGGTGCTGTTCGTGGGATACGCGGCCAAGGAGACGCTGGCGCGCAAGCTGATGGACGGCAACCGCGTGGTGCGCATCTTCGGCATGGAGCACGCGGTGAAGTGCCAGATAAAAACCATCGACGCGTTCAGCGCGCACGCCGACTCGCTGGAGCTCCTCGATTACGCCGCACTCACCCCGCCGGCCAAGATGCGACACATCATCCTTGTGCACGGCGAGGAGGACCAGTCGCTGCCCCTGCGCGACGCGTTGATGGCAAAAGGGTTTAAAAATGTATCTTATCCTGCTTTACAGGAGGTAATTACTTTTTAATTTTTGAGACAGCCGGGGGAGCAGGCGGCGCTGCGGACGCGGGGGCGCGGGTTCCAAGGGTGCTCGCTGCTGAGCGCCCTTGGCCGGGGTCCGGGGGCGGAGCCCCCGTGAAATGAAATGTCAGACTGATTTTCCTAAAAGAAAAGGCGCATAGCCATGCACCTTTTCCACAGGGGGAACGCCCAACTTTTTATACTTTTTTTATTCTTTTCCCCCATAAAACTCCCAATGAACGATCTCATCCAGCTTTTTACGCTTCTTGATTGGCGGCTCTGACGCAGGATACCCCAGCGGCGTAAAAATCACCGGCTCCACGGTTTCGGGCAGCTTCAATATCCTGCGCGCCTCGGCCGCTTTGAAATTTCCCACCCAGCACGTGCCCAGGCCCGCTTCCGCGGCCGCCAGCGTAATGTGGTCCGTGGCAATGGCGATGTCGACGTCGCCGTAATATTTCTCGTCGGCGCGCTTCCATGCGAGCGTGGTGTCGCAGCACAGCGCGAGGATCACGGGCGCGTTTGCAAACCATGAACGCTCGTAGGCCTTGAGCAATTCTTTTTTCGTCTCTTCTTTTCTGACAACAATAAACACCCACGGCTGGTTGTTGCAGGCCGACGGCGCAATGCTCCCGGCCTCCAGTATCTTGAGCAGCAGCGGCTCCTCGACCGGCCTGCTCTCGTATGCGCGGACCGAATACCGTTTTTTGGCGAGTTCAATGAAAGCGGACATGGTTAATTCCTTTATCTGAAGCTTATCGAGTTGAAAGTTGGAGGTTGAAAGTTGAAAGTGATATCATTTTCCTTCCTTTGACCTTCTCACTCCGTCTCTTTGTTAGTTTGTCGCTTTTTCTTTTCTTTCGCTCCGCCAACCCCAGACGCCCAGCGCAAGCGTCAGCAGCAAGGAAATCAGGGACAGTACCAGGCCTTTTTTGAAAACATCTTCCGAGAAATAACAAACCACTTTGTGGCTCCCCTTTTCAACGGGTATCGCCCGCAATGCGTAATCCGCCCTGAGGACCGGCGCGGGCTTTCCGTCAACCGTTGCTTTCCACGACGGATAATCTATTTCGCTTAAAACCAGCAGCCCGTTTTTCGCGCTTGTCACTTCCAAGTCGATTTTATTAAGGGAATAATCCGTGATATCGCATTTCCACGCGGTGTCGGCGCCCAGCGTGTCCATGGCAAGCGCCGGTTTTTCTTCGAGCACTACGGCCTTCTTATAATCGAAGGATGAGTCATACAGAAGGGGCAGTATCTTGCTTTCGTCCTGCTCGACCGCATACCCGTACACCATCCTTGCGCGCGGGAAGTACGTCGGGTTGAGCGCGAGGCTCATGGACCGGCGCTGCTCGTCCACCGCGATCTTGAACTTGACATTGAGGATATCCAGCGTCCGGTCTTTGCGGTTGACGAGCTGGCGCTTGAGCCGCAGCGGGTTGTATCCCTCCATGAGGAACAGACGGTGCACGCTCCCCTGGTTCTTGCGGAACGCCATATACTGGCCGCCCAGGTCGTCGGTGCCCGGGTTCGAGCTGCGCGAGTTGATCCTGAAATATTCCGTTTTTTCCATTTCCTGGAGCTGCCGCACGGTTTCGGTCTTGGCATACATCACGGCCGGGTCAATGGTGCCCGATGCATAGCCCATGCCGAATGCCATGAAATCGAGCGCGGCAAGGCACACAAGCAGGACCGCCGCGGTTTTCGCCGACAGTTTCCCGCGCAGGCGCGCCACCAGGATGCCGGCGGAAAAAACGGCGAGCGCGACAAACACCCACAGGCCCTTGAGCAGGGCGGGGTATATCTGTCTGTCAACATAGTTCGCGATGCCCCGGCCGTCTGACCCGAACCTTCCGTTGGCAAGGATGAAATCCACGATCCCGCTTTTAAAAGCGCCGGTTGCCGCGATCACTCCCCACGCAAGGCAGATGCCTGCCGTAACCAAGAGCGCGCGTTCGAGCAGCTTTTTGCGCTTTGCATCTTCCTTTGAAACGCTTTCCTGCAACCAGGTGAGGCCGAGCCCGGCAAGCAGCGACACCGACAGCGAAAAGAAAAAAGCAAACCGGCCCGGGATGCGGAACGCGTTGAACGCAGGCAGGAATTTAAACGCGATAAAGTAGAGGAAAAATGAATTTCCCATGGCGAGCAGAAAGCTCAGCACCGCCATGATGGAAAGAAAAACCGTGAGCGGCGTGCGCACGAAGAACGGCGCGATCGCGGCGAGCGCCAGCGACACCGTTCCCGCGTACATGGCTGTTTCCCAGTAGTTGTGCGCCCCGCCGTTTACGTCTTTTTCGGAAATTCCCCAGTATGCATTTTTCTGGGGCGTGCCGAAGTAGTTGGGAACCAGCAGCGTGACAAATCGGTAGGGACGAAACGACCCCTCGCACGATTCGGAAAATGCAAGCTTGGGCCTCACCGAATTTTTCGCGAGCTCCTCCGTGGGCAGAAACTGCACCGATCCCATGCCGATGCCGAGCGCCACGAGCCCGGCAAACAGCACGGCGCGCTTTACTTCCGCGAGCGGTTTTGTTTTCTCCCTGATGCGCACCACGAGGCCGTATAGGTAGTAGGCGGCGAGCCAGTAATACATGTACACCATAAGCTGCGGATATCCACACAGAAACACGACGGTGAGCACGAGCGCGGTGAGCGCCGCGTACCGCAGGCTCGTGCGGTCGATGGTCCGCTTGAACAGGAGAATTACCAGCGGGAACCACGCCGCGGCATGGACTAGGTTTTCGTGAAAAATGTGGGTGGTGAAAAATCCGCACAGCATGAAGGTAACGCCCGCGAGAAGACCGCCGCTTTTGCTCGCGCCGTACTCCCGGGCCAGCAGGTACATGAAGCAGCCTGCCATGGCGATGTGAAAAACAATCTGGTATTCCACGAGAATCGGGCTGAGCCAGTCTTTTGTCGCAAAGGGCGTGAGCACGAGGTTGAGCGGATACAGCACCGCGGCCTGCACGTCGGCAAAAAACGGCATGCCCGAAAACACGTACGGGTTCCAGAACGGCATCACACCCTGCTTGAGCCACACGGCCGCGAAGAGCCGGTATACGAAGTTCTGCTCTAGAAAATCGTTCCACAGGAAGCCTTTACAGACCAGAATGGGCCAGTAATACACGGCGGTGAGGAGGATCAGGATGCCGAGGGGAATGAATGGCTTCCAGGAAAACAAGGATTTTTGTTTTAAGGATGATTCTTTTTGGGAGTCACGCGTTTTGGGTTTGACGATTTTAATCTTTTTCGATGTATCCATGTGTCATCCCGGAATGATTGTCCTGTTAATTTCTATGATAAAATATAAATAATAACTGGATAATATCTGGAGCGGAGTTTAATAATGAGGAATTATTATCCTGCTTGATTTGTCGATGACCTTACCCCGGCCCTCCGGGCCACCCCTCTCCGAATCGGAGAGGGGAAAAATCATTACTATATCCATTCACCCGGGGCGTTGCCCTGGGTTACAAGTATTTCGCCCCTACGGGGCTTAGAAGAACAGATTTCGGCTGTCAGCCAAGAAAGACCTGATCCTTTATCTTTAACGGTATTTTTTAGGTAAAGGATTCAGTCTTTTCTTTTCTATGAAATAATGGCGGCGGCGTTGCTTCAACGCCGCCTACAACCGCTGAATCGCCCAACTGCTATATGGATTTGTCAATAGAAGGACCGGCGCCAGGGAGAGGGTATGGGTGCGGATCGCCGGCGCGCCTGTAGCGTTTTCGGTTTTTCTTAAGGCGCGCCGGAAGCCGCACCCTAGGGGGAGACCTCCCCCTCCAGATGATTTACTTATTCTTTTTCTTCGAAAACACCCAGTAATGCCCCAGCACGAAATTGACAACCGCGCCGCAGGCGATGCCGATGAGGTTGGAGACGTGCTTGTCGGAAACCCGCACCAGCGGAAGCGAATAGTGGACGTGCAGCACGCCGGTGAACAGCACGAGCAGGCCCCAGTTGACCACCATGGCGGTAAGGCCCGAGGAGAGGTGGAACTTGAACATCATGTACAGAAACGATCGCTTGCTCCCGGTTTTGCGGTCCTTCCAGGTCCAGAAGTAATTCCAGAGGAAATTGTTGATCACCGCGCATTCGATGGCGCAGATGCTCGCGATGCGGTAATCGATGCGGGCGTAATCGGCGAACAAGAAAAAGAGCCCGGCGTTGACCACCACGCCGCTGCCGCCCACGATGCCGAATTTTACAAAGCGGAAAAGTTGAGAGGTCATGGCGCGAAGCCGCCCTACGGGCATGTTCCCTGGGTGGTCCGCCAGTCAAGCTCCGCATGAATGTCGAGCCATGCCGCAAAGGTGGTCGGAAGCGTGTTAGGACAGATTTGATTGTTATCAATATATAATGCAAGCTGGCTTAGTGAAGAGACCGACTGCGGAAGCGTGGTCAGGGAATTATTGTTGACGGAAAGCCGCTGAAGGTTGGTGAGGTTTGAAACCGTCGCCGGAATATCGGTAAGACTGTTGTAATCGAGACCAAGATCGGTAAGCGAGGTCATGTTCCAAAGCTCTGCCGGGAGTGAAGAAACGGCGTTGTGTGACAGGATGAGCGCGCCAAGTGAATGCAATTTGCTGATTCCCGCTGGCAACGTGGTGAGCTGGTTGCTGGAAAGCTGTATCCTAACCAGCGAGGTGCAATTCCAAATCTGGGACGGAAGCGCGGTGAGGCTGTTGGTGTCGAGTCGAATGGTTTCGAGCGCGGTGAGCTCGCCGATGCGCGAAGGAATGGTGGTGATCCCCTTGTTTTGGAGCGTCAGCTCCTTGATGCGGTGAATGTTCCCGTTCACGAGCGTCATGACCAGGATCGTGGGGCTGCCGGCGGAGATCGTTGTAAGGCCGTTGGCGTCGAGGATTGCCCTCAGGGCAAGCGTGTCGGAATAATCGAAGACGGTTCCCGGTTGGTTCCCTCCGGGATTGGTCCCCTTGTTTTTCCCGCAGGAAAGCGCAAGCAGCAGGACGCATGCGCACAATCCGAACAGTTTCATCGTCTTCATGGGGCGATCCTTTCCGTTGTAAAACGGTGTTCCGGCCCGGCGCCGGCCGGGCAATTTTTCTGTGGATAAAGATAATTTGCGTCCCGCGGTATTCCACAATAAAAAACGGCAGGGATTATTTTTCATTGATGATCGGCGCAATTCCTCTTTTGCCGCGTTTGCCGAATGCCTTTGGAAGGTGCTTTCGCTCCATGGCGTGTTCCCGATTCACCTTTTTTATTATGGTCGCATGTTTTGCGGGGTGCGCAGGCCCCGCGGCAGCCGCCGACACGGCCCGCGCGCACGAAGCGGAATGGAGCAAACTCGAGCGCCAGGCCGAGTACCCGTCATGCTATTCAACCGGTTTCGTTGATTCCATTGCCGCGGTAAAACACGTTTCTCCCGCGTTCAGCCTCCGCAGCTTCGACAGCCTGCCGTGGGCAAAGGGCGAGAAATTCGTATACGAGGTCGGCTGGGGACCGTTTTCCGCCGGGTATGTCATTCTCGAAACCGTTGTCGGCCCGGCCGACGGCCCGGTGGTCATGAGCGCAAAAGGATTGACAAACGGCTTTTTCAGCGCCATCTACAAGGTGCGCGACCAGATCCGCACCACCCTGGACGCCCGAGGGATCTATCCGTTCTTCTTTGAGCAGCACCTGCGCGAGGGCCGGTACAAGGCCGACCGGTGGGAGATGGTCGACCAGGCACGCGCCAGGGTGTTCACGCATGACAATGACACCCAATCGTATGCCGCGCCGCAGTTCGTGCAGAATTACTTTTCGCTCACCGCCTACGTGCGCGCGCTGTCGTTCGCGCCGCGCGACTCCTTTTTCATCGACTGCTTCATGCACAACCGGTCCTACCGGATCCTGTCGTACTGCGTCGAGCGCAAACCGATCCAGTCTCCGGCCGGCACCTTCAACTGCCTTCTGGTAAAGCCCGTGCTCGTGGGCGAGGGACGCGTGTTCAACAAGAAGGACGAAGTGCGGCTGTGGCTGACCAACGACGCGTACAAGATGCCGGTCATGGTGCAGGCCAACATCGCGCTGGGCACCATCACGGCGCGGCTGATCTGGTACGAAAGGAAGGATTGAGTGCCTCATTTCCTTCTCGCCCTCGACACCCGGCTCTTTCTTTTTTTCAACCATGCCATTGCCAACCCGGTGTTCGATGCCGTCTTCCCGGTGATCACCAACGGACGCTTCTGGATCATCCCCGGCGTGCTCGCGGCGTTCATTTTTATTTATTTCCAAAGGAGAAAGGCGCTCGTCGTCATCGCACTTTCGCTCCTCACGGTATCCGTGTCCGACCCGGTGTGCAACCGCGTGATCAAGCCGCTCGCGCCGCGCCTGCGGCCGTGCGACGCGCGCGTGCACGTCGAGGGCGGCCGGTTCCTCATCGGCATGAAAACGTCGCCGTCGTTCCCGTCGTCGCATGCCATGAACATGTTCGCCCAGGCAATGCTGTTCACACTGCTTTACAGAAGGAAAAGGGTATGGATTACCGCGTTCGCGTTCGCGGCAGTGATCGCGTTTTCGAGGGTGTACGTGGGCGCGCATTATCCGTTTGACGTGCTGGCGGGGGCGATTTTCGGGGTGGTTGTAGGGGGTTTAATTTATTTAGGATACTTTTTTGTGATGAAGAAGTGGGATCCGGGGGTATTGAGAATTTAATTATTTATTAAAAAGTTGGGCGTTCCCCCGCTTCGCGGGGTCGGCCGTCCTTCCAGTCTCGCCTTCGGCCCGGGCTGCCACGGCGCGATGGCGCTGATGCGCCGGCGTCCGGGCAGCACCGCTCTCCAGAGCGGCCTCCAGTCCTGCCTAACGCGCGGGAATAAGTTCACTGCCGCATTTGTAAATCCCATCATGTCTATCAGTGGGCTCTATTATTTATCTTCTTCCGCCGTGTAAAGCCCGCGCTGCCGCCGTCGCACCGCCAGCCACTAAATCTTTCCGCGAATCATGGGAGTATCGGCGCCAAAGAGGGGGTGTGGGTGCAGATCGCCGCCGCCTCCGGCATCTGCTTTTCTTTTTTGTGAAGGAGGCGGCGGAAGCTGCACCCCAGGGGGAGACTTCCCCCGCATTAATATTTTAGCGATTATTGAACCTCAAGCTCCGCCTGCGCATCCACCACATCCCTATTGACAAGCACAAGCGATTCATGCATCCTGTCCGCGATGTAGGGATCGGGGATGGTGTCCCGCAGAGTGCGCAGGAGCTGCACGCTCATGCGCAGCACGCGCACGAGGTCGCCCTCGGGAACGCCGAACGACTCGAGCTGTGCGAGCGTGCAGCCGTTTGCCCAGGCGAACACCGGTGCGGCGAGCGCGAAATCGAGCTCGCGCACGGGCGCGTCGATGTTGTGGCGGAGCTCCTTGATGCGGAGTTTATGGATCACGCCTTCGGCTGCGAACCGCATCTTGACATCCGAGACAGGCCTGGCGTTGCGGCGCCGGCTCTCTTCGGTGATGAGCGCCGCGACCACCACGGGAAGCTGCGTGGCGGTGCATTCGTCGAAGCTGCGGGAATAATACAGCTCGCTGGCCTGGATCTCGTAGCCGTTCACGGCCATGGCGAGCCGCCCCTTGTCCGTGAGGTGGCGTCCGTCAAGGAACCCGGCCGACTGGAGGAACGCGATGCGGTTCTTTATCTGCTCCTCCTCCTGGCGGTAGGAGTGCGTGTAGGCGAAACGCCCTTTGCGGTAGTTGCGTAGGCTCCTCTGGAAAATCTCGAACGCGGCGTCGCCGTACTGGCTGTACAAGGCAAGAATCGTTGAGTATGACGCGAAGAACCTGCTCGAGATCACCTCGTTACGGCCGTG
Organism: Chitinivibrionales bacterium; assembly: GCA_035516255.1. NCBI lineage: Bacteria > Pseudomonadati > Fibrobacterota > Chitinivibrionia > Chitinivibrionales > Chitinivibrionales bacterium. The sequence continues at coordinate 135,876 of DATJAL010000016.1, forward strand.
CCACAGCCGCTCCACCTGCGTGGGGTCGGTGGCCTCGGGGATGATCTGCGAATACACATAGCCCACGTCGTCCATGCCGCGGCGGCCGGCGCGGCCCGCCATCTGGTTGTACTGCCTTGTCATGAGGTAATTGAAGTCGACGCCGTCGAACTTTTCGAGCGTGTCGAAGATCACGGTACTGGCCGGCATGTTCACGCCGAGCGCGAACGTCTCGGTGCAGAACAGGAGCTTGATGAGTCCGGCGGAGAACAGCCGCTCCACGATCTCCTTTGCGGCCGGCAGGATGCCCGCGTGGTGGTAGGCAACTCCGGCCGCCCATAATTGCCGCATGTAAAGCAACCGGTCGTAGGAGGTGAGGCGGTACTGGGCCGCGAGGTCTTCCACCATGGCGGCGGAACGCGCCTGCTCGTCGGCAGAGAGCAGCTTGAGCCACGCGTGCATGTGCGCGTTGCGCTCGCACGCGTTGCGGTTGAAGCAGAAGTAGAGGATGGGATAATGCCCTGTGTCAAGCACATGCCGCACCACGCTGCGCGCCGACGGCTTCTTGCGCAGGAACGCCCGTCGCTGGTCGGGGTTCCTGCGGTAGAGCCCGGCCACCTGCTTGACGCTCATGATCTTGAATTTCGGGCTATACAAAAAATGTTTGAGCGGCACGGGCCGGTGCGTCTCCTCGATCACGGTGACGTGCGAGCCGCGCACCGCCTCCATCCACTGCGCGAGCTCGTGGAGGTTGGGCACCGTGGCCGACAGGCACATGAAGCGGATGTCGCGCGGCGCGAGGATGATGCTCTCCTCCCACACGGTGCCGCGTTCCGGATCGTCAAGGTAGTGGATCTCGTCGAACACGGTGTAGTACACGTCGGAAAGCCGCGGCGATCCTTCGAGGATGAGGTTGCGGAAAATCTCGGTGGTCATGATGAGGAGCCGCGCCTCGGGGTTCATGGTAACGTCCCCGGTGTGGATGCCCACCACCTCGTCGCCGAAGCGCTTCCTAAAGTCGCGGTACTTCTGGTTCGAGAGCGCCTTGATGGGCGCGGTGTAGATCACGCGCTTGCCGAGCTTCATGGAGGCCTCCACCGCGTACTCCGCGATGAGGGTCTTGCCGCAGCCCGTGGGCGCGGCCACGATGAGCGACTTTCCTTCGTCAATTGCCTGTACCGCTTTTTCCTGGAACGAGTCGAGGGCGAAACCGAGGTAGTTCACGATGCGTACCGCCGAATCAGGATGATAAGAGGTGAGAGGAAAAATATGTCATATCATGCGTCAATTACAATCGCCTTATAAAAGCAATCCTAAAATAAAATCCGGGAGTTTCCCCGCTTCGCGGGGCCGGGCAGCACCGCGCCCCGGCGCGGCCTCCAGTCGCGCCTAACGCGCGATATAATTTTCTTTCCGCAAGTTAAACGTTCAGGTCTTTTCCCCTCTCCGATTCGGAGAGGGGCCGGGGGTGAGGTCTGAACAATCAAATAAAAGTCAACTTTTAACCTTTAATATTTTTATTTCACTGTCGACTGCAAACCGTCAACCGTCAACAGCTTTCTTCCCTTATCGGTTATAACCCTCACATCCCCCTGCCTTTCGGTGATTCCCTCGCTGTCAAACAACGCGTAGAGCAAAAGGCATATTTTCCTGTTGCCCGAAACAAGGTCGCGGAACTGCGCCACGGTGATTCCTTTCGGCTCTTTTATGAGCGCATTCAACAGCAATGTCCTGCATTTGTCAACAATTGAGTGATGAAGATACTGCCCTTCAACCAGGTACGCCTTTTTCGCAGACACCAGATATTGCAAAAGCTGCCGCAGCCGTTTTTCATCAATTCCGCGCTGTTTGGCAGAAGTGATTATTTCGCTCATCAGCGGCGTCTGCATCCCGCACTTCTTGATCATGTCTTCTACGCGGACGCCCCGTTCAGCATCGCCGGCTGAAAGGCTCACCGAGCGGCCGGCAAGGGAAAACGTGTGGCCGACGCGCCTGAGCTTTCCCTCTTTGACAAGGCTGTCCAGAAACACCTGGGTGAATTCCGCGGCGGCCGGACCGTTTCCCAGGCCGAGCATGCCCTGCAGCTCCTCTGCGGTCCTTCCCTTTTCGTCAAAGGGATTACTCTCGTGAAAATCCGAAACGCTCTTTAAGGCCTTTGCGCTCAGCGCATCGCGGCGTTCCTGCGTGACAAGATAATACTTTTCAGGCGAAGGCAGCACCGCAATGCCCTGCGGAGGATTTTGAGCGATTTGCTCGACAACCTGCTCCGGCGAAACATTGAGCGTTTCCGCGAGCGCGGCATGGTCGATCCCCGAGGGCTGCTTTGCCGTTTCAATCACGATCAACTGTGAAAGGCCGCCGCCGGCAAGGCCCTTGAGCCGCTCCACGAGCTGCGGCGGCCTTCTCCGGTGATGGAGCGGGTGCGGATCGATGACTTCGCCGCCGCCGATGGTGATGTCGCCCGCGCTCGCGCGCAGCACGAACGCGTCGTTGGCCTGGGCCACGCACGGAAGCGGCAGGTGCAGCTGGGCAAGGCCAGTTCCGCCTCCGTCAAGGTGGTCCTTCTCGAGCAGGCGGATGCGCGCCTGCGCCTCGAAGGTTCCCATGATGAGCGTTGCCTGCGACCAGGCGCCAAGCGGCCGCACGCCGGTAAACAGCCGCAGGTTGGCGTCGAGAAGCAGCGAGCCCGTGAGCGGCCGGTCAGCCACCAACATGCCGCGCGTGAATTCCTCTTTGGAAAGACCCACCAGGTTGAGCGACGCTCGGTCACCGGCGGCCGCCTCGCCCACTTCCTCGCCGTAACGCTCGATGCGGCGCACGCGCAGTTCTTTTCCGGCCGGCAGGAGCCAGGCAGGGCTCCCGGCGCGCAGCGTGCCGCCCGTGACCGAGCCCGTGACCACCGTGCCGAACCCGCTCACGGAAAATATCCTGTCGATGTACATGCGGAACACGCCGCCGGAAGCGCGCTGGGAAGCGGCCGAGGCCACTTGCGCAATGGCGGCGACAAGCTCGGAAGTGCCCGCGCCGGTCGTTGCGGACACGTTGACCAGGGGACAGCCGTCGAGAAAAGTGCCTTTTGTAAATTCACGGATGCGCGCCCGCACCGCTTCGAGGCCCGGGCCGTCAACAAGGTCCGCCTTGTTCACCGCGACAAGCCCGCGCCTGATGCCGAGCACCTGGCAGATCTGCAGGTGCTCGGCCGTCTGCGGCATCACGCCCTCGTCCGCAGCGACCACCATGAGCACGAAGTCAATGCCGTGCGCTCCCGCCACCATGGTGTGCACGAAATCGCGGTGGCCCGGCACGTCGATGATGCCGACGACGTCCCCGTTGGGAAGCGTGAGGTGGGCGAATCCGAGGTTGATGGTGATGCCGCGCCGCTTTTCCTCTTTGTGCGTGTCGCAGTCGATGCCGGTAAGGGCCTTGACAAGCGCGGTCTTGCCGTGGTCGATGTGGCCCGCCGTGCCCATGATGAGGCGCTTCACAGGGCCTCCACGGCGCATGCCGCGGCAATCGCCTCCGCCAAGGCGGGAAGTTCCGATTCCCGCACGGCAAGCATGTCGAACACCAGGCTCCCTTCCCGCAGCACGGCCACCACCGGGCGTTCGGCGGCGCAGAGCCGGTTGAAAATTCCCTTGAGGGAATCGTTTTGTCTCGGGCCTTTTTTCTCGATCATAACGCCGCAGCTCGGGATGGAAAGCTCTGGCAGCGTGCCGCCGCCGCACTGGCCCTGCGTGTCTTCAACTGACGATTCGATGCCGCGGCCGTTGAGCATTTCCTGCAGCATGACGGCAAGCCGGCGCGTCTCCTCCCTCGCCCTTGACAGATAGGTAAACGTCGGGTTGTTCTTGACAAGCGCGCCATCGTCGAGATAGGACCGACACGCGGCCGACAAAGCGGCCATGGTGAGCTTTCCAACGCGTAGGGCGCGCATGAGCGGCGCGCGGGAGAGTTTCGCCACGAGCGCCTTTTTCCCGGCAATGATGCCCGCCTGCGGGCCTCCCAGAAGCTTGTCGCCGGAAAAAAGCACAAGGTCCGCCCCGCTTTTGACGGCGGACGCCACGTCGGGCTCGTTTTCGAGCCGCAGGCCACTCGGTTTACGGACAAGACCGGAGCCGATGTCATAAACAAAGGGGATCCGTTTTTTTCTCGCGAGCGCCGCGCATTGCCCGAGCGTTGCCTCTTCAGTAAATCCTTTCACGCTGAAATTTGAACGGTGCGCCTTGAAGATCACGGCGGTGCTTTTTGAAATTGCCTTTTCGTAATCGGCGATGCGCGTGCGGTTGGTGGTGCCCACCTCAACCATGCGGCAGCCGGCCGCCGCCATGATGTCCGGGACGCGGAACTCGCCGCCGATTTCGATGAGCTCCCCGCGCGAGACGATGACCTCGCGGCCGGCCGCCAAGGTGGAGAGCGCAAGCACGATGCCGGCCGCATTGTTGTTGACGACAAGGGCATCCTCGGCGCCGGTGAGAAAGCAAAGCAGACTTGACACATGCTTGTTCCTGTCCCCGCGCCTGCCGGTCGCCGTGTCGAATTCAATATTGGAATAACCGGCAATAATTCCCGCCATGCCGTTAAGCACCGCCTCGCCGAGCACTGCCCTGCCGAGATTAGTGTGCAAAACAACGCCCGTGGCATTGATGACGGGCCTCAGCGACGGCGTGGTGATCGAGCAGATTCCCGCCGCGACCATGGCCTCGATTTCTTGACTTAAAGGAATGTCCCCGTCCGGCGAAAGAGTGCTTCTTATCCTGGAAAGCACCGCGCGTGCGGCAAAAACCGCAGGCGCATGGCCATGACGGCTTGCCAGGGGCGCCACGGACGCGCTTTTCAGCAGCGCGTCAACGCTGGGGAGCGACCTGAGATTTTTATTTTCTTTTCTCATTTGACAAAGGCTTTGCGGATGCGCGCCCAAGGGGGCCCTCTACCGAAGGGTTCGACACATTTACCCGTCAATGCGTCTACCCGTCAACTATGTTTGGCAGAGAGGGCAGGAATCGAACCTGCCACAGACGGTGTTATCCGCCCGCCACTGGTTTTGAGGACCAGCCGGAACACCAGTTCCAACCCCTCTGGGAGTAAAAATAGTTTGAAAAGACCCACATTTTAAAAGAATTTGAGCAGCTGTTGCGTTACGCATTGTTAATGTCCTATTTCAATTCCACGTTCTTATTAATGGGGTCAGAATATAGATGACATTTTTGATGGTAACCGGTACCACTCATGGTGAGCTCATTTACCCTGAGCTCGCCGAAGGGAACCATGAGCATTCACCCTTCGACAGGCTCAGGGCGAACGGTTGTCATCTATTAAATGACCGGATTAATGAGATGAAAATTAAATGAACGGGCAGGACATTATTTTTACGAATCTCAAATATTGCGGAACCTCAATGGATAGACAGGAAAAACCCACGTCATGCCCGGGAAAACGGGCATCCACTGTCAATGTTAAGTTGGATTCCCGCCTTCGCGGGAATGGCAAATGTAAAGATAATTCGGTTACACTACACTCGGATCCTCCGCCGCATGTTCCCGGAAATCTTCCACCATATGCCTTTCAATCTGTGCCGCCTTAAATTTTCCAAGATCTCTCAGCCTTCCCAGGTACTCATACCACGTCAGGCTGTTTTTGCATCTCTCGCCGAATGTGTCCGGATGGATATCTTGGATGCTCAGCCCAAGACATCCCCTGGTAAGGCTCTTCAATAAGCGCCGGGACTTTGCCTCGTTAAGAAGACTTCCGTTGGTGAAAAGGGAGACCGCCAGACCGAGGCCGTTTGCAAATTCAATCGCCCCGAATAGTTCCGGATGAAGGAGCGGCTCCCCCAGCACATGGAAGCAGACGGTCTCGGCAAGCTTCTTTTCGCCGAGCTCACGGAGGATCTTCTCCCACAGAGGGCGCTTCATGCTCGTCCGAGGACGGAGCAACGAGTCGCTCGGGCAGAAATTGCAATGGAAGTTGCATGCGTTGGTAAGCTCGACATGGTCGATGGGCCACAAGACGTTCGACGTCATGAGAAATCTTACCCTTTTATTTTTATCAAATTATTCCCTGTAGCAAATACTGCGGCAATTGTCGTTTCCGTGTTGCTGCGCCATTATGTATATATCCGCTTGTCGCCGCTCCTGTCCCGAAAGAGGTGAAAGAAGCTGCAGCAGGATTTTCTGATATGCAAACCGAATGACTCGCGGCAAGGATACGGGATTTCGCACTATCTCGCAATTATCAAGGATTTGCTTTCCTGGCAGTTTCCGGCTTGCAACCGGCAAAGGTAAAGCCCTGCCGGAAGCCTGCCGGCATCAAACCTGACGGAGTATTGTCCCGGATTTTTCTCGCCATCTTCGACAAGCGCAACTCTTTTTCCGAGTACCGTATAAATGCCAAGGTGGACAAGGCAGTGGGATTGGATGCCGTAGTTCAGCGTGATGGCTGCACGGGAGAAGACCGCGTGAAGTCTTGTGGGGAAAGAAAAAGGTTTTTGATTCTGCGGAAGTACCTGCATTTCGGAAAGGGGTCTGCGCCAGACCCCGCCGCCCAGGACGCCCGCAATCAGATTTCCGCCGCTTATGGCGAGCGAGGAGACCGATGTGTTCGTGAGACCGCTGTCAAAGGCTGCCCAGGTCTTCACGCTGTCCGCGGAAAGAAAAACCCCGTTATAGGTGCCAGCAAAGATGTTGCCGCCGCTTGCCGCAAAGCAGGAGAAATCTGTGAAATTGGCAACTCCGCTTCCGACGGCCGACCACGAAGCGCCGTTGTTCGTGGAAATTGACAAATGTGAGCCGCCGGCAAATATGCTGTTGCCGATGACGGCAAGGGCATCAATGAACACATCCGCAAGGCTGGTGTCGGTGGTGTGCCATGACGCCCCGGAGTCAGCGGAAAGAAATACACCGCAACCGTAGGTACCCGCGGCAATTTCGTTTCCGCCCACCGCAAGGGTGTTCACGGTGCGGCAGTCAAGACCGTTGGTGGCCGGGATCCACGATGCCCCATTGTCCGTGGTGCGGTACACATCGCCGCTGGCGGCGAAGACGCCGCCACCGCTCACCGCCAGTGCGTGTATATACGGGTTGGCCAGTCCGGTGTTGACCGCGGCCCAGGAGGTTCCATTGTTCTGAGACAGAAATATCCCGTCGGCGGTGCCAGCAAAAATACCGCCTCCGCTCCCGGCCAAAACGTTGATTTGCCAATTTGTCAATCCTGTATTTTTTGCGGTCCACGATGTGCCAAGGTCTGTAGAAAGAAAAATCCCCCCAGATTGTGTGCCTGCGAAAATGGTGTCGCCTTTCGCCATGACCGTGTTTACCCATGTGTTCCTTATCCCCCTGTTGACTGCCGTCCATGACGTGCCGTTGTCCGTGGAAAGAAAAAGCCCCGCCCCGGTCCCGGCAAAGAGATCGCTGCCGCTTGCCAAGATAGCGGTGACGCCCGCGTGCGCCGGCAGACCGGTATTCGCTTTTGTCCAGGATGCGCCGTTATTCGCGGAAAGAAACAAGCCGCTTGATGTTCCGGCGAAGATGTCGCTGCCGCCCACGATAAGGGCGTTTACAACCGTGTCAACAAGACCCGCATTGGCCGCGGTCCATGACGCGCCGTTGTTTGCAGACAGAAACACCCCGTTGCCGGTGCCGGCAAAGATATTGTTGCCATTCACCGCGATCGCGCTGACATTCGTATTTGCCGGCAGCCCCGTGTCGGCCGCGGTCCATGATGCGCCGTTATTGACGGAAAGGAACACGCCGCCGTATGTTCCGGCAAAAACGGTATCACCGCTCGCCGCAAGAGCATTCACATAGGTATACGGGAGGCCAACGCTGGCCGCGGTCCATGACGCGCCATTGTCGGCGGAGAGATATACTCCGCCGCCGGGACCGTCATCAGGGGGTTCCCTGGCGGCAAAGATATTGTTTCCGCTTATCGCAAGCGCGGTGACAAACCCGGGCGGAAACCCGGCATCAATGGCGGTCCACGATGCGCCGTTGTCCTTGGAACTGTGCAGGCCGCCGCCGCTCACAAGGATCCTATTGCCACTCACCGCAAAGGAATTGACGGTCATATTCGTCGAAAGGCCGGCATCTGCAGGACTCCAGGACGCACCGTTATTCGCGGAAACGTACACTCCGCCGTACCGGGTGCCGGCAAAAACATCGCCGCCGCACACTGCGAGCGCGGTGATATATGCCGCCTCGGGACCATTGGTCTGCACCCACTGGCCGACCGCCTTGTTCGTCCCGATCAACCCGACGGCAATTGCTATAACCGCCAGACATTTTCTCATAGAATCCCCGTCTGCCCGCCTCAAACATAATAATATAACGATTCATAACTTAAAAGCGACCATAAAAATCTCATCTTGTTAAAAAATGGTTTCCAACAGAAAACATTGTGCCCCTGTGGCGCATAACACTTAAGATCGAATTCATTCTTTAAACGATTTACCGGTGAATGAAAACAATAAAATTTCCTGCTCCAATCATTTCAGCTTTTATTTGAAATAAACTTCTTTTATTTGTAAAATATAGTACCGTGGATAACCGTTATCCGCTGATTAACCAGAATCAAGTATTTTTATAGGCGGATACACGCCGAGTAACAGTGTTTTTTATCGGATGCATTGGTAGTTATGCTGCACGTCATCACCCACCTCGTCACCACCTTCGGGTACGCCATCGTCGCCGCCTTCATCCTGCTGGAATGCGCCGGCTTCCCGATCCCGGGTGAAACCGCGCTGCTCGTCGCGGCGGGGTTTGCCGGTGCGGGCAAGCTGTCCATCGCTGCGGTGATTCTCACCGCCGCCGTTGCTTCGATCATGGGGAGCACGGGCGGCTACTGGATCGGCCGCCTTTTGGGAAAGGAGTTCGTGGAGCGGTGGGGCAAATACGTCGGGCTCAACCAGAAAAAGGTGCATGAGCTCGCCGATTTTTTCGTCCGCCACGGATCCTTGACCGTTTTTTTCGGCCGCTTCGTGGGCATTTTGCGCACCTACCTGTCCCTGTTCGCCGGAATCAGCAAGATGCCCTACCTCATGTTTTCGGCGTTCAACGCGCTGGGCGCCGCAGTGTGGGCGACGGTGTTCGGCATCATCGGCTTCGTGTTCGGACAGAACCTTGACGAAGTGGAAGACTTCGTGAGGCTCTTCGGCTGGGGCGCGCTGCTCGGGCTGGCCATGCTGGGGTGCGTGTGGTACCTCCGCCGCTGGGTCTCCGCCACCTCGCCGCCCGTGAAGGTCGCGGCGCAATACGGCGGCATCCGCTATACGCTGCGCAGGCTCCTGTACGGATCGTCGCTTTTTTCGCTGCGCTACGGCGCTCCGCAGCTTTCGCGTCTGGCGGTCACGGTTCTTTTTACCGTCGGGTTTATCATGACCGTCTGCGCCGTGGCGTTTGTTTCGGTGGCCGTGCACACCCTGGCCGATTACGACCCGCTCGTCCGGTTCGAGGAGATAGTCGCGGCTGCCGCTGACGCGTGGCTCTCGCAGCGCCAGAGCCTCATCCTGCTCTCGATAGCAAAAATCGGGTCCGCCGCATCGGTCGCCATCGGCATCACCGCACTGCTCGTCTCGCTCATCATCAAAAAACGGCTCTACCTGTTCACCATGGTCTTCGCGCTCTTCGGCGGCGAAATCCTCAACGCGTTCCTGCTGTTCCTCAACAGGGGCGACAACGTGTTCGTCTCGTCGCACCTTTCCATGCGGCTCGGATACATGCTCGCGTATGACAACATGATCGTGCCCATCATCGTGTTCGGCGTGCTCGCCTACTTTGGCGTGCGCGCGACGCGGCAGCTTGCCACGGCGACCACGGTCATCATCGGCTTCAGCCTGCCCGCGCTCGCGATCGTGGCGAGCAATTTTTTGTGCGACATCCACGGCACCATCGAGTTTTTCGAGGAGTTGCTGTGCGCCATCGTATGGCTGTGGATCTGCATCGGCCTCATGGAATTCATCCGCATGCGGCGCGAGCGGCTCGCGGTTCTCAAGGAAATCGGCCAAGCCCCGGCATAATTCTTGCTGTTAAGTATATACAATTTCTCCCCTGTATTTTATATTATTCATTGTCGTTCTGTTGTTGAAAATTGCAGACGGAGCCACCATGAACGAGCCTCGGAAAATCATCCTGAAAGACGACGTTTCAATCGTGATCGCGGGCCAGGCCGGCCAGGGCATCCAGACCATAGAGGAATTGCTTGCCCGGATCCTGCGCAAGGCGGGACACAACGTGTTCTCCACGAGCGAGTTCATGTCGCGCATCCGGGGGGGAAGCAACTCCACCGAGCTGCGCGTGTCGTCGCTGAAAATCGCGACGTATGTCGACCGGATGGACATTTTCATCCCGCTCGACGGCGCCGCGGTCGCGCATTGCGAAAAAAGAATCACGCAAAACACCCTCATTCTCGGCGAAAAGGAATCGCTTCCCGCAACACACCCGTTCGTGGATGTCCCGCTTCTGAAGACCGCGATGGAGGCGGGCGGCAAGGTCTATGCAAGCTCGGTGGCGGTGGGCGCGGTGTGCGGCATCCTGAATGTCCCTGCCGACCTGGTCGCGTCATATCTCACCCGGCACTTCGCGTCCAAAAAACCCGATGTCGCCGGGAAAAACGCCCATGCCGGCCTTCTGGGCCACGGCCTTGGCGATGCGCTCGTGAAGCGGGGCGTGGTGAGCGTTTCGCTCGCGAAAGACGCGCTTGTCAAGGACGAGCTCTTCATGAGCGGCGCGGAGGCCGTCGGCCTCGGCGCGCTCGCCGGCGGCTGCGATTTCGTCGCGTCGTATCCCATGTCGCCGTCCACCAACGTGCTCACCTTTCTCGCGAAGCATAAAAACGAGTTCGGCATGATCGTAGAGCAGGCCGAGGACGAAATCGCGGCCGTCAACATGGCGCTCGGCGCCTGGTACGCGGGCGGACGCGCCTTGGTCACCACGTCGGGCGGCGGGTTCGCGCTCATGGGCGAGGGTGTAAGTTTAAGCGGCATGCTCGAAACGCCGCTCGTGGTGCACGTGGGCCAGCGGCCCGGCCCGGCAACGGGGCTTCCCACGCGCACCGAGCAGGCGGACCTCGACCTCGTGCTCTACGCCGGCCACGGCGAATTTCCGCGCATGGTGTTTGCGCCGGCAACGCTCGCCGCCGCAATCGAGGCGACGCACCGGGCCTTTGCCATGGCCGACAAGTACCAGATCCCGGTTTTCGTGCTCACCGACCAGTATTTCCTCGACTCGAACATGTTCACGCCGGCCATTGACTTTTCGGCATACGGCGTGGCAAAAAATATCGTGAAGACCGGCAGTGATTACCAGCGGTACGCGCCGGCGGAAAACGGCATTTCGCCGCGCGGCGTTCCCGGCCTCGGCGACGGCATCGTGTGCGTGGACAGCGATGAACACACCGACGACGGCTTTATCACCGAGGACATGGACCAGCGCGTGCGCATGGTTGACAAACGCCTTAAAAAAAACAGATTCATGGCTGAGGACATCATGCCGCCCCGGCTCGTGGGCCCCGACAACTTCAATAACCTTGTCGTGTGCTGGGGCTCCAATTACTATTGCGTGCGGGAGGCGCTCATCCGCATGGGCTGGGGCGCGACCGCCCTGCTGCACATCACCCAGGTGCATCCCCTGCACGCCATGGTGGACGTCGTGCTGGCAAAGGCGCAGAAAATCATTGTTGCCGAAAACAACGCGACCGGCCAGCTCGCGCGGTACCTCAAGGCGTTCACTCCCTACAAAGTGCATGAAAACATCCTTAAATACAACGGCATGCCGTTTTCGGTGGAGGAGATGATGGAGAAGATCGAGAAGGCGACAGAAAAATAATGTTGACAGCTGACTATTGACGGTTGACAGAACGAAAGCCCGTTCAACGCATTATTCCAGTACCTGTCAACCGTCAACCATCCAGAGGTATTTGTAATCTAAAGGAAAGAAACAATGGACACTGCCATTTATGACAAGAAAAATCTCGACATCGCCTGGTGCCCCGGGTGCGGGAACTATTCCATCCTCGACACCATCAAGCAAGCCGTGGCCGAGCTCGGCATTGCGCCGCAGAACCTCGTGGTTGCCTGCGGCATCGGACAGGCGCCCAAGACGCCGCACTATTTCAACACCAACATGTTCAACGGGCTGCACGGCAGGGCGCTGCCGGCCGCGACCGCTATCAAGGCCGCAAACCCGTCGCTCACCGTGATCGCCGAGGGCGGCGACGGCGACATGTACGGCGAGGGCGGCAACCACTTCATCCACACCATCCGCAGAAACCCGGGAATAGCACACCTCGTGCACAACAACATGGTGTACGGCCTCACCAAGGGCCAGGCCTCGCCCACGTCGCGGCGCGGTTTCGTGACGCCGGTGCAGGTGGACGGCGTGATCCTCGAGCCGTTCAACCCGCTCGCGGTCGCGCTCGCGCTCGACGCGTCGTTCGTGGCGCGGGCGTTTGCCGGCGACATTCCCCAGACAAAGGAGATCCTGAAAAAAGCGATCCTTCACAAAGGCTACGCGCTCGTCGACATTTTCCAGCCCTGCGTCACCTACAACAAGCTCAACACCTTCAAATGGTTCAAAGACAACACGTATTATCTCGACGAAACGCATGACACGAAAAACCGGGTGAAGGCGTTCGAGCTTGCCATAAAAAACGACAAACTTCCGCTCGGTGTTTTTTATGTCAATAAAGATAAAACGCCGTTTGAAGAGGCATGCGGCGCATTCAAAGATGACAAGAGACCTCTTTACGAGAGAGAAATTGATATGAAGAAAGTGGCGGAGTTGACGGCAAGGGTTGGGAAGGATTGATTAATATTTTTTCCGTTGAGACCTCACCGCGGCCCTTCGGGCCATCCCTCTCCGAATCGGAGGGGCGGAAATGTCTCTTGTTACATTATTAACTGGGCCACAAACATTTCGCCACTCCGCGGCTCAAGAAACTCATATGGAACAATTCCAATCGGTCAATATTTTCCTGATCGACTGCCGCTCGCGGGTGCGCCCAGCGGATGGATGAAGCTTGCAGCCGGCGGTACCCGGCCGCACCCAGAAGGGGGAGCGCCCGCCCAACAGGAAGGGCGGAAAGCGCCGGAGGCCCGGTCGCGCATATTATTGGATACTATATCTTTGAAGACAATTTGGAGCGCGACCGGGCCGCAGCGAGGGGGAAACCTCCCCCACCAATACTATACTTTATTTTCATTTATTGAATTCTATACAAGTAATAAGATATTTTTCTCAAACCCTTAAAATTTCATATCGACGACAAATGGTAAAAGGAAAATCCAGGAGATTGTAATGCACACCAAGAAACACGACAGTTTTTTCGACGAAGAAAACGCGGAGACCAGGGCCGAAAAGCAGTTGCTGAACATGCTCGGCACCTACGACAGGCCCGTTGCGGTAAACCTTGAACGGGGCGCAAAGGTTTCGGGAAAAATCATAAAGATTTCCGACAAATACGCGTTCGTGGAAATCGGCGGCAAGAACGAGGCCGTGATTGAACTGTCGGAGCTTAAAAAAGAAGACGGTTCCCTTTCCGTAAACGCCGGCGACACCTTCGAAGGCTACGTTGTCTCCCTTTCCGGCGGAATCACGCTTTCTAAAAAATTTTCGTCAAAGGATTCGTCGGAAAATTCCCTGAGCGACCTCATCGACGCCATGAAATCCAAGCTGCCGGTCGAGGGAAAGGTCACGGGCGTCAACAAGGGCGGGTTCAACGTGAAAGTCATGGGACAGCGGGCGTTCTGCCCCATTTCGCAGATCGACCTGAAGCGGGTCGAGGACCCCAACGTGTGGCTCAACAAATCGCTTTCGTTTGTCATCACGCGGGTCACCGAGGGGGGACGCAACATCGTGGTGTCGCGCCTGCCGCTCCTGGAGGAGGATCTGGGCAAGGTGCTCGACGACCTTGCCGCGTGCATCGAACCGAAGACCGTGGTGACCGGCGCCATCACGCGCATCATGCCGTTCGGCCTGTTCGTCGACGTTGGCGGGTTCGAGGGGCTCGTGCACATCTCCGAAGTGTCGTGGGAGCGCGCCGAGGACCTTTCAAAAAGTTTCGAGCCGGGCCAGAAGGTGGACTGCCTCATTCTTTCCATCGAGCGCAATGAACCGCTGCGCCAGTCAAAGATCTCGCTGTCGCTCAAGCAGGTGCACGCCAACCCCTGGACCACGGTGTCAACGACGTTTGCGACCGGCCAGAGCGTGCAGGGAAAAATAACCCGGCTTGCCAATTTCGGCGCATTTGTCCAGCTCATCCCCGGCGTGGAAGGCCTCATTCACATTTCGGAAATGAGCTGGGACAGAAAGGTCCGCCACCCGCGCGACGTGGTGACCGAGGGCCAGACCGTCACGGTGAGCATTTTGCGCGTTGACCAGGAAAAGCGCGAGATCTCCTGCTCGCTCAAGGACGCGGCAAGCGACCCGTGGAACGGCATCGAGGAACGGTTCCCGGCGGGCACGGCCGTAAACGGCACCGTGGAGCAGAGCACGAAGTTCGGGTATTTCATCAATCTCGCGGAGGGGATCACCGGCCTTTTGCCCTTTTCGAACATCTCGCCGGACAAAAAGGAATCCATGAAGGTGGGCGCGCTCCTCGAGGTGACCGTCGAATCCATCGACACCGAGCGCAGGAGGATCTCCCTTTCCTGCGGTGTCGCGGACGAGCGGCGGAACCAGGCCGAGGTCAAGCAGTTCCTATCGTCGCAAAAGGAAAAGAAAAGCGAGCCCGGCGACACCGAGTTCGGCGCGGCGCTCAAGCTCGCGCTCCAGAAAAAGCAGCAGTGACCATGATTATATTGATGTATATGATGGAATGATTTTTACTATGGAATAAATAAATGGTTTGCCCGGATTAATGGGAAAAACGCAGACATTAAAGAGTCCCATGAGCAGAATACTTGTCATCGGCGGCGCAGGCTATATCGGGAGCCACGTGGCGCGGGCGTTCCTCGACCGGGGCGACCAGGTCACGGTCTTCGACAACCTGTCAAGCGGCTGCCGGGAAAACCTTTTTCCCCAGGCGGCCTTCGTTCACGGCGACATCCTCGACGTTCCACTTCTGTCAAGCACTTTGCGCAAGGGGTTCGACGCCGTCATTCATCTTGCGGCGCTCAAGGCGGCCGGCGAGTCCATGACTGCGCCGGAAAAATATTCCGTGAACAACATCTGCGGCACCATCAACATCCTCAACGCGGCGGCAGAAGCGGCCGTGCCCGCCATCGTGTTTTCGTCGTCGGCCGCGGTGTACGGCGCGCCGCGCTACGTTCCCGTTGACGAGGTCCATCCCACCGAACCGATCAACTATTACGGGTTCACCAAGCTGGAAATCGAGCGGCTCCTTGCATGGTACGAACGGCTGCGGGGTATCCGGTTCGCCGCGCTGCGGTATTTCAACGCGGCCGGCTATGATGTTAAAGGCCGGATCCAGGGACTTGAGAAAAATCCGCAGAACCTGCTCCCCATTGTCATGGAGGTAGCGGCCGGAATGCGGAAATCAATGGAGATCTTCGGCAACGACTACGACACCGAGGACGGCACCGGTGTGCGCGACTACATCCACGTGAGCGACCTTGCCGACGCGCATCTGAGCGCCTGCGATTGCCTTGCAAAAAATAAAAAAAGCGTCACGGTGAACCTCGGCAGCGAAAAGGGCATAAGCGTCGCCGCCGTCGTCGAGGCCGCGCGGCGCATCACGGGCCGCCCCATTCCCGCGGTTGTCGCAGCGCGAAGGCCGGGCGATTCGGCGGTCATGGTCGCCTCGTCGAAAAAGGCCGGACAGCTGCTCGGCTGGAAGCCACGCCGCAGCGACCGCGACACGCTGATACAAAGCACATGGGAAGTGTATAAAAAGTGTATCCGGTGATAAAAGGCCGAGTCGCATCATCTATAGTAATTTTTTATTCTCTCATACGAATTAGTAAATAAAATCCACTTTGTGAGGCGTCATGCTTTTCGAACGCCTACGTGCTTTAAGTTTCAGGACCAAGCTCCTCGCAGCGCTCGTTGTCGTGAACATACCTATCTTTGTTGTCCTTTCCACCAGTGAAATCATAGCCGTACGTAATTTCTCCTTCAAACGGGAGACGGATGTCCTCACCACAGAGGGACAATTTCTCGCGCACAGGGTCAGCAGCGCTCTTTTTCTCAATGACAGCGCGAGGGTCTCCCGGATTCTTTCCGCCGCGATTACGCCGCACCAGATAAAGAGCGCTTCGATTCTCGACAGCGAGGACATGGTCATCATGTCCACCGACCCCTCCCTGCTCGGCAAGTACCGCCCGTTGCTTGAGTCTTTACCAAGGCCCAATGGCGAGTACATCCTTAAGTCGTTCATCGTCAGCGGCAAGCCGATACACCGGAGCATGCCGAGGTTTCTTCAGATAGAATTCTCCCTCAGCAAAGCGTTCCGGGATGTGGCCAGCACGGTGTACTGGGAAGTTTTCATCGATCTGGTGGAGCTCCTCATCATCCTTCTGGTCGCCTGGATCCTTTCCGGCATCCTGCAGAAGCCGCTCAATGAAATGAGGGACGTTTCCGACAAAATGGCCACCGGCGACTTCTCGAGCAGGGTGGCGGTCCGCTCCGGCGACGTGATCGGCCGTCTCGCCGGCGCGTTCAACAACATGGCCTCGCGGCTCGACACGCTGACCAACGACCTGCAGAACGAAATAGACAGGGCCACCGGCGAACTCACGGCGCGCAACACCGAACTCAAGGAGAAACACAGGGAGCTGGAAGAAACAAACAGAAAACTGCGGGAGCTCGACATACTTAAATCGGATTTTGTTTCAATGGTATCCCATGAACTCCGCACCCCGCTCACCTCAATCATCGGGTTTGCGAAGACCCTCAAGACGCTGCCGCTGTCGGGCGAGCAGCAGAAACATTACCTTGACATCATTGAATCAGAGGGAAAACGCCTCTCGTCGCTTGTCGAAGAGTACCTTGACATATCAAAAATAGAGTCGGGCAACATCTCGTTGCAGCGGGCTCCCATCAAGATTTCCAGCCTCATCAAATCGGCCGTCGAATCTTTTTCGTTGGCCCAGCGCAAAATCATCATTGTCGACGTGCCCGCCGACGTGCCCGACATCATGGCCGACGGAAACCTGATCATCCGGGTGCTGTACAACCTCATCGACAACGCGATCAAGTATTCGGGCTCGCAGGAAATCATCGTCACCGCCCACGTGAAGGACAACGGGATCGCGGTGAGCGTCCGGGACTTCGGGCCGGGCATAGCGCCGGACGACATCGACAAGGTCTTCGGTAAATTTTACCGGGGAAAAAACCAAGCCGCGGCAAAGCACCGCGGCAGCGGGCTCGGCCTTGCCATCTCGAAGGGGATCATCGAAGCGCACAACGGCAAAATCTGGTGCGAGTCGGAGCCCGGCAAAGGAACCAAATTCACCTTTTTCCTGCCGTTCGCGGGATAGACTAACAAAAAGGAAATACTCCATGCCACACACCATTCTCGTTGTCGACGACGACCCCAATGTGCGGGAGCTTCTCCGCGTCAATCTTGCGGCGCACTCCTACGACGTCGTCACCGCCGCGGACGGCGCCGAGGCGGTGCGCACGGTCGAGCAGAGCGTCCCGGAACTGATCATCCTCGACGTCATGATGCCGGAGATGGACGGCTGGGAAGTTTGCAAGCTCGTGCGCGATAAGTATCAGGACTCGATCAAAATCATAATGCTCACGGCAAAAGACACCGCGCGGGACAAAATCATCGGAAAAAACATTCTTAAAGCAGACGAATATCTGACCAAGCCGTTTGACATAGACGACTTGCTCGCCACCGTCCAGCGCCTTCTTCCATAGGGGGAATGTATGAGCAGCCCCGTTCTGGTGCAAGACCTCGAAGTCGCGGGAACCGCGGTCTCTCCGGGCATCGCCATGGGCACGGCGCACCACTTCACCCAGATCGACCTCACCTCGCTCGAGGAAAACAGCCTGCCCGTCGGCGACATCGCCACGGAACTCGAACGTCTCGAATCCGCGCTGCAAAAAAGCCTGGAGCAGCTCCGCAGCCTTCAGGCTGACAACCGCGGCGACGACCGGAAAGACATCGCCGACATTTTCAAGGTGCAGATCCAGATCCTCTCGGACACGTCGTTTCTTTCAGCCATCAGGCGGGGCATCACCGAGCGCAAATCGAACATCGAATTCGCCATCGCCAACCAGATCCGGGAACTTGAAAAAAAATTCAAGGTAATGGAGACTGAGATCTTCAAATCGAGGCTCCTTGACGTGCAGGACGTGTACCATCGCCTGCTCCGCAACATTCTCGACATCGAGCACGTGCGCGTCACGCCGCTCACCAAGATGCCCGCCGGCGTCATCCTCGTGGCGGAGCAGCTCCTGCCGTCGGACATCGCGCTCATCGACCTGAAGAAGATCACCGGCATCGTCATCGAAAGCGGCAGTACCGTTTCTCATGTGTCAATAATCGCGAAATCGCTCGGTGTTCCGGCGATCATCAACGTTCCCGGCGTGGTCACGCTTGCCCGGCCCGGTTCGCCGCTCATCCTCGACGGCTACGGCGGCACACTCATCATAAGGCCGTCCGCGCAGACCGCCTCACGCTACCAGAAAAAACTTTCGGCCTCGCCGGCCGCGCCCGCGCGCGCCCGCAGGGCAATGCCCTGCGCCACCAAGGACGACGTTGAGGTGCGTCTTGAGGCGAACGCCGGCTCGCTCCAGGAGGTAAGGGAGGCGCTCACGGCCGGAGCCGCCGGCATCGGCCTGCTGCGCACCGAGCTGTTCTATCTTTCGCTGTCCCGCCTTCCCACCGTTGAGGAGGAGACGCGGTATTACCGCGACATAATTTCCCTGTGCAGGGACAAGCCGCTCACCATCCGGCTGCTCGACACCGGCGCAGACAAGACCCTTCCCTATCTTGCCACCCCCCGCGAAGAAAATCCGTACCTGGGCGTGCGGGGCATCCGGTTCCTGCTCCACCACCCCGACATCCTCAACAACCATCTTTCCGCCATCCTGCGCGCGTGCAAAGACGGCGGCAGCGTGCGGATCCTCGTGCCCTTTGTCTGTCTGCCCCAGGAGGTGGATGCCGTTGCCGCGGCGCTGCAGAAAGTCTGCAAAAAGGAAGGGACAAGCCGCTCGCGGTATTCCTTCGGCATCATGGTCGAGCTGCCGGCCGCCGCGGTGTCGCTGGGCTCGTTTCTTGACAAGATCGACTTTCTCAGCATCGGCACCAACGACCTTGTGCAGTACGCCTTCGCCGCCAGCCGCGAAAACAGCAGGCTCGAGGAATACCGCGCGGGCTCGTTCAGGGTGCTGCTCCGGTTTGTCAAATACATCGTTGACGCCAACACACGACATAAAAAAGACATCACGGTGTGCGGCGAGGTCGCCTCAGACCCGGCGCTCGCGCCCTATCTCATCGGCCTGGGCGTCCGCACCCTCTCCATGCAGACCGGCGCATTGACAAATGTGTGCAGGGAAATAGAGAAGAAGTCATGCGGGGAATTGGAGAAGATGGCGAGGGAATATCTGGAGAAGTAATTAATAATTAATCATGGCGTTCCCCCGCTTTGCGGTGTCGGTTCTTCATCCGGTCTCGGCCTTTAGCCTCGGGCCGCCACGGCCCTGTGCCGCTTGCGCGGAGGGTCCGGGCGGCACCGCGCTCCAGCGCGGCCTGCGGTCGCCCCTAACGCGCTGGCAAGCAATCGATGCAAGATCAAATACTCATTTGCGCAATGCGAACAGCATTTAGCAAAGTCAATTGATAAAAAAAGAGGAAACTTAACCGCTGACTGCTGATTTCTCATATAAAATTGGCAAAGAGATATTTAGGATGATATATTTAGTGATGTACGGACATCTTAATCAAAGTTACCGCCTATATAAAAGGACAGGATTATGCGAAAATTCACGCTTATTTTTATCTTGTCCGTCGCTGCGTCGTTGCAGGCCGGCCCCTACTTTATTAACGCCAGCGATTCCTGCCCCACCGTGATATCGGTAAAAAGCCACGACGCTAAAATATCCCGTATTTACAATATTACCCACGTCGACAGCACTATGGTATGTACAGACGTATGCAAATGGCAATATCAATATACCATAGATAGCAGCGAATTAAAGATTTCCTCCCTCATCGATTTTACGTTTATTGTAAAAATTTCTTTTTCATTTTTCGATTCTCTCAACCGGGTATTCGATTTTTCCCTGAAAAATATGTATCCTCCTGGCAAGGTTGACAGTATGTGGGGAGATACAGAATCGCGACCGGGATATTCAAAGACATTATACGCCAAAATCACGGTTATCTCTGCCAGTTCCGACCACGGTGTTTATCTGGATTCTTTTTGGCTTGTTGGGAATCCGAAACTGGATACCAACGTAAGGCTCTCAACGACACTTATATTGAGCGGCTGTTATAGTTACTGTGCGGACAGCGCAAAGATTCCTCAGGGTAAATGGAATTGGTTTTATATGGTGACTTCCTGTTTTCAATGTACACCTGTGTATTCTCAGCCGACGATATTAGGACATGATTATTCTTATATATTCAGTGGTGATTCAATTTATGGGTATCAAGATAATTCTATTCAATTCACCGACACGTTATTCAATGTAAATATATGTCCCCATACTTTTTATACAAATCACACTTTTATTTCTCCAGATACTTCAACGCATACTATAACATATTTCTTTTCCTATATTGGTGATAAAATATTGTATTTAAAGCGTGCTTTTGAAGACGTAGGCTATGAACAATATTTTTTAGCCGATGGAACTACCCTTGAATCATTTCTGCCGGTAAAAAATCCTATGCAACACGCCACGATTCGAGAAAACGGCTTTAAAGTAAAGCAATTGCGGGGGGATCAAATTCAGGTAAGATATTCCATCGCGAGGGATTCAAAGACAAGTCTGTCACTATACTCCTTGTCAGGGAAGTTTGTTTCAATGCTTTTCAACTCATCCCAATCAGCCGGCAGCTACGAATTAAAATCAAAAATCCCGCTTGTCGGCAAAGGGTGTTACATGTTAGTTCTGAAAAAAGGCGATGTAATCGAAACCGCAAAGCTCAATTACATCAGATGAAGGAACAAATTATCTTGTGTGCTGACCGGTGACCGCTGGCTGCTTACTCGCCTCTTATCACACATCCATCAACATATTCTGAAAGAATATCCCTATACACCGTAATTTCTTCCTGAGAAATTCTTTCCTTTTCCGTAAACGCCGGATCCAGCAGCGGCTTTTTCTTCATCATGGGCTGCAGGAATACCTTTTTCATGCCGTTGACCAATTCCCCTATTTCGCGGATTGTCCCCCTGTCAACGATACCCGGCGCCGCGGTGATCCTTATTTCGGCGTTGTCACCCATGTTCCGTGCAATCTCCACCGACCGCGATAGCCGCGGTTCCGTATCATTATACGGTGATCCGAGCAATTCGCGGTACAGCCGCGGCGCTGTCTTCACGTCCAGCGCAAGGTAGTCGGGCGACAGCGCCGCGATCGTTTCCGGGAGCATTCCGTTCGTGTCAAGCTTCACCCGAAGGCCGAGCCCTTTTATTTCAGGAACCAGGTCCTTGAGGCAGGCGTGCAGCGTCGGCTCGCCGCCCGAGAGCACCACTCCCTCCACGATGCCTTTGCGCTTTTCAAGCTGCTTCCAGATGTCATCGGAAGAAATAATTCCTTCGGCCGGGGCGTTGACAATGTCGGAATTATGGCAGTATGGACACCGAAGGTTGCACCCGGAAAAAAAGAGGACGGTTGACACCGTCCCCGGAAAATCGATGAACGAGCTTTTCTGCCAGCCGGCTACGCCGGTGAAGCGACTTCGCATGCCGCCGCCTTGGCGTGCGCGGGACCGGCGGCCTCAGCCTGGCCCGCCGCGGGGACCTTGAAGACCTTGCGCTCCCGGTATTCGGACTTCTTGCCGCAGTTCCAGTTCTGCACCGGCCGGTAATAGCCCACGATGCGCGAATAGACCTCGGTCTCCTCCCCGCAATTGGGGCACGAGAACTGCTCGCCCTTGAGGTAGCCGTGGCGCTGGCACACCGAAAACGTGGGCGTGATGGTGAAATACGGCACCTCGTAATTCGAGGCGATCTTCCTTACCAGGCTCCGGCACGTCTCCACGTCGTCGATCGACTCGCCGATAAAGCAGTGGAACACGGTGCCGCCGGTGTAGAGGCGCTGGATGTCGTTCTGCATATCGAGCGCCTCGAACACGTCGCCCACCGCGTTGACCGGCAGGGCCGTGGAATTGGTGTAATACGGGCTCTCGCCGCCGGGAATGACCATGCGCGAGAATTTCTGGCGGTCGATCTTGGCAAAACGGTAACTTGTGCCCTCGCCCGGCGTGGCCTCTAGGTTGTACAGGTGGCCCGTCTCCTCCTGGAATCCCACGAGCTTTTCCCGCATGTGAACGAGCACCTCCTTGGCGAACTCCCGCGTTTCGGGGTGCGTGAGGTCCTTGCCCATGAAATTGAGCGTGGACTCGTTCATGCCGATGAGGCCGATGGTGGAGAAATGGTTGTTCCAGTGGCGCAGATAGCGCTGCGTGTAGGGGAACAGCCCCTGATCCATGAGCCGCGTGATCACCCGGCGCTTTATCTCCAAGCTGTCGCGCGCCACGCACATCAGGTGGTCGAGCTGCGAAAAGTAGTCTTCCTTCGACGACGACAGATAACCGATGCGCGGGAGGTTGAGCGTGACCACGCCGATACTGCCCGTGAACTCGTCGGAGCCGAACAGGCCGCCCCCCCGGTTGCGTAATTCGCGCTTGTCAAGCTGCAGCCGGCAGCACATGGAGCGCACGTCGCCGGGGTTGAGGCTCGAGTTGATGAAGTTCTGGAAATACGGCGTGCCGTACTTGCCCGTCATCTTGAACAGCAGCCCCGCGTTTTCGCTGCCCCAGTTAAAATTTTTGGTCAGGTTGATGGTGGGAATGGGATAGGAAAATCCGCGGCCCTCGGCGTCGCCCTCGATGAGCACCTCGAGGAACGCCTTGTTGACAATGTCCATCTCCTTCTGGAACTCGCCGTAGGTCGCGTCGATGGTCTTGCCGCCCACGATGGCGGGCTGGTCCTTAAGGTCGTCGGGCACCACCCAGTCAAGCGTGATGTTGGTGAAGGGCGCTTGTGAGCCCCACCGCGACGGGGTGTTCACGCCGAACACGAACGACTGGACGCACTGCTTGACTTCTGCATACGTCATCTTGTTGTAGCCCACGAACGGCGCGAGGTAGGTGTCGAACGACGAAAACGCCTGCGCGCCCGCCCACTCGTTCTGTAGCACGCCCAGAAAATTCACCATCTGCTGGACCAGCGTGGAAAGGTGACGGGGCGGCCTTGACGATATTTTTCCCCGTATGCCGCCCAGGCCCTCGGCGATGAGCTGGCGCAGCGACCATCCGGCGCAATAGCCGGAGAACATGGACAAGTCGTGCAGATGGATTTCGCCGTTACGGTGCGCCTCGGCTATCTCGTGGGGGTAGATGTTCTCGAGCCAGTAGTTCGCGGTGATGGCGCCGCTGTTGTAGAGAATGAGGCCGCCCAGTGAATAGCTGACGTTGGAGTTCTCGTTGACGCGCCAGTCCTCCTGCTTGAGGTAGCCGTCCATGGTGTTTACAATGTCAAGGAGGATGTCCTTGGTGCTGCGCACGCGCCGGCGCTGCTCGCGGTACAAAATGAAGGCCTTGGCGACGCGCGCGTGGCCGTTTTCAATCAGTATCTTCTCGACAAGGTCCTGTATCTCCTCCACCGCTGGGATGGAATTGGAGTGGAACTTGCCGCTGATGGCCTGCTCGACCTGCTTTGCAAGGGTGAGCGCGAGCCCGAAATCCTTGCCGCCCACCGCCTCGGCCGCCTTGAAGATCGCGTTGGCGATCTTGTAATTGTCATACGGGACGAGCTTGCCGTCGCGCTTCCTGATTGTTGAGATCATGGTGACCACCCTTGTTTACTATTGCGAACCACCATCACATCAGATTGATCTGAGCGTTTTGACATCCCCCGCCTTTAAAACAAAAAGTCCCTCTTTACCGCTGCGCAAGCCTTGTGATAGCGGCGCACCGCATCAGAGGTTCAAGCCGGATGTCGCGGTTTTACTGGGCAATTGCGGGAATCCTGTTTATCGAGGGAACCACAATATGTGCTACTTTTTCGATTATCAGTATACAATATATTTGGATTTACTGTCAACCATTTTTTTCGCAAAAAACAAGAAGCCACCACAGCGGTAAGAAAAAAATATTTGACTTTTTGACAGAGGGGAAAAGTCTCGACTGAATCCGGAATGGCGGAAAAGAGGATGCTTGATTCCGCTTAAAAAGGACGCCGGCAAAAACGTCCGTTTGACTGGCAACGGTGCCTCGCCGGCGTGCCTACTTTACAAGCGCGGGACTTGAGACCCCGCTCACCGCCTCCACCTTCTTGGCAATAATATGCGGCGTCACAAAGACGATCAGATCGTTCTTGTCATTCGACTTCTTGTGGTGCTTGAAAAGATTGCCGATGACGGGAATGTCCTTGAGAAAGGGTATGCCCTCTTCCAAATCCTGCTTGTCGTTGGACGTCAGTCCTGCGATGACCACTGTCTCGCCGTCCGATACCACGACGTTGGTGCGGGCACTCTGCCTATCGATGATTGGGTTCGACCCAGTCCCGGTAAGCGTATAGGAACTCTTTGAGGCGTTCAATGCGAGCATTATGCGCTTCTCGCTCGTGACATGCGGGGTAACGGTGAGTTCGGTCCCCGCGTCTACCATCGTCACCGTGGGAGTGGCAGAGATCAGTTGCGTGGAGGTAGATGCCGTGGCGGGGGGCACGGTGAGGACGGGCACTTGGCTCCCCAAGAATATATCGGCTTCCTTGTTGTCAAGTGTTGTGATCTGCGGCTGGGCGACGACCTCGGCCTTGCTGTTTTGGAACAGGAAGCTGAGCGACGCCGCCAGCTTGTCCTGGCCGAGCACCCCGAAAACGAGCCGGTCCAGCTCCCCCGCCACGGAAAAATTCGGCATATGGGTCGCACTGATTTGGGCGCTTCCTATCTGGTCGAAATATCCCCACCCGATGCCGAGGTCCTGCAGCACTGTGGAACCCACCGTGATGATTTTGCACGAGATGAACACCTGGTTCGTTTCAACATCAAGGTCCTGGATCGTTTTTTTGATCTGCGCTATGTTTTTTTCCGTATCGTAAATGATGAGGGCGTTGTTCCTCTCAACCACTGTCACCTTGCCGCGCGTCGAAAGCAGGGACTGGATGGCTTTCTCTATTTCGGAAGCCTGGGCGTTATTGATCTTAATCACTTCGCGCCGGAGATCTTCCACTGCTTGCTCTGCCTGTGATGCGGTCGCTTCATCCAACTGCTGCTTGCGATAGTCCTCTACCGGTACCACATAGAGATAAGCCGACTCCTTGATTACGGTAAGGTTCGATATCTTGCAGACAATGGTCATGATCTCCCGCCATGTCTTGTTGGTCACGGTAAGCGACACATTGCCGCTCACTTTTGGATCCACCACGATGTCGATTCCAGAATATTCCGCAAGTTGCTGTAACACCGAACGGACATTTGCTTTGTCCGCCGAAAAATGCTCAATGGGCCTGTCGTGTACCGGTTTCTTCACCGTCTGTGTCTGGGCAGGAGCAGTCAGTCCGGAGGTGTCTGCCTCCTGGCTTTGCGGCGCTGTCATAAGCCATGAAACGGACATGATCAGAAGACAGGAAACGCACGCGATTTTCATCAAGCGGTATAGTGTGTTCATACCCACCTCATTTTTCATTTTCCTTGTTAAGTTTCATGGCGTAGGTTCGCGATATGCCGAGATCGTTCAGCAGGAACAGTACCTTGTCGGGCTGCACCCGCAGCACGTAGCCGTTTTGTACGGGATCGTTTTCCTTGAGGGCCCTGGCCTTTCCGTCCGCGTCTTCAAAAAGCGCGATACGGTCGGCCTCGTCGTAAAGAATTCCGACAAGTTTCAGCTTTTCTACCGTGGGCACCTGCTCTTCATTGCCCGAAAGGGGCAAAAACGGGTCACGGCCGTAAATATGATATTCTACCTGTTTTTTCGCACTTATATTTTTACCCGCCTGTGCGGTATCCTGCATGGATGCGACGGCAATATGAAGCGATGAATCCATGGCCGGCACCTTCACTTCGGGACCGGCCTTTTTCTGTGCTTCCCTTTCCTTGGCGAGTTTTTCCTTTTCAAGCTTTGTTTGTTCGGCTTTTTCCTTTGCCGCACTTTCGCGCGCGGCCTTTGCTTCCGCGGCTTTCTGTTGCGCAAGGCGCTTCAGATTGAATTTTTCAACGGCCTTCAGCACCGCCCGCGGCGCCTTGGTGCTGTCAACCGTCATTGCAGCTGAGACCCATCCGGCCACCTCCGGTGTTATAATTTTTACCCAGGCGCCCTTTTTCTCGGCTTGGGTCGCCACCGTACCCAAAGGCAGTTTTGCCATTACCTTGCCGCTTGCCACCGGTTCCGCGCGGACCACTACGTCGTTTTTCTTCATGAGCAGCCGCAAAGGCGCCGCTCCCACCTTCACACTGGGCAGAGGCGCCGGACCCGACGGAACGGGGACTTCCTTTACCGGTACCGCGGGCGCGACAGCCGGCGACTGGATTTCCTTCTTCGGCGCTGCCGTGGCAACGGCAGGTGACTGAGCTTCCTTTTTAGGTGCTTCGGTTGCCGCGGCCGGCAGCTGGACTTCCTTCTTCGGCGTTCCTTCCCGGACCGTAAACGTCTTGCCCATGACTGCATCGCTTGACATATCGGTAAGCGCCTTTTTCTTCATGCCGTCGTAATCTACTGCGAAGCGCGGCATGCTGACAAAAGCATATGCCATCGCAGAACCGCTGGCCGCGGACCAGAAGGCGAGACCCTGCAGCGTATCACTGGGGCTGTAGATCACCAGCTTGTCGGAAAACGCCTGCATGAGCGCGCTCTCCAATGCGTTCTTCCCGAGCGTAACGGCCGCGCCGAGCCACATGGTACCGCCGTGCATCACCTGCTTGAGCTCGATAACGGTGTGCGGGTCGCCGGGCGGTGAGAACCGCGTGGCGGAAAGGCCGCTGGTCGCATTGACAAACAGTATCATGATCTTATCCTGCCCCCGCTTCAGCCGCATCGTGGTGGGACCGTCGAACGCGAAGGTGAGCAATTCAACCCTGTCCCGGCGCAGCAGGGTGATGTCCTTGAGGTGCGACGCGCCTGACTGGTCAAGCACAGATGTCTGTTTCTGGACGGCAGGAACCGATTTCATCCGGGGCGGTGGGCTCCACGTGAATTCTTCTTCGGGCGCGCGCGACAGGAGCACCAGCCACTTGCTCCCCTTCTGTTTGGCCGCCACGGAGCGGTCGATCCCTTTTGTAAAGGTAAACAGCAGGTCAATCGAGTTGTCGGCAGCCCGCTCGCTCACCGAAAGCCGTTTAAGCGGGCAGGCGGCGGGAAAGGATGTGAATTCAAAATCATCGAGGTCGTAAATGACCCCGCTGCAGTGGATCGTGAGCAGTGACAGTCCCGCGGTCTTGGTCGAAACCTTCTGCTCCGTCGTCATGGTAAACGGCGCGTCCGCCTTGAGCGTGAGCGCCAGCCCTTTGCTCCCCCCCACAAGCTCAAGCCCCGAAAGAACGGCCGAGGCTCCCTGAGCGGCAAAAGCACAGCAGAGGATAACGGCCATCAGCCGTATCGCCGGTATCCTGCCCTTATGCGCTTTGTACTGCATGCTAAGGCCCTATTTCTTGGACGAAAACGTGGTCATTTGAAACGACGCGTTGATGCTCGCGATCGGCGTCCCGTGCTCCTCAGCCTCGTGTTTCGACTGCTCAAGCGAAGGGTTCAGCTGAATTGAAACACTACTCAAATTGATAATGAGCGGCATGTTTGCAAGAAAGCTGAAAAATTGCGCCAACTGATGGTAGCCACCGGTGACGGAAAGATCATATCTGTTTTCCACATAGTATTCCCGCTGAATGTCCGGCAGCGGGTTGAACCTGTTGGTATAAATCCCCGATGCGCGCGCCACCGCCGTGATTTCCCGGATCAGTTTCGGGATCTCCTTCTGGTCAGGAAACATTGATTTAAGAGAATCGAGCCGGACGCTCGCGGCGGCGATGTCGCTTTCGAGCTTTTTAAGCTGGGGCTTTAAGACCTGGATTTGGTTCAATTCATTCTGCTTTTTCACGAGCTCAGCCTTGAGGTTGTTGGTTTCCTGCCTTATCTCCACAAACACAAATTGATACCACAAGGCGACGCTCACGACGGCAACGCCGACAATGATCAAAATATTCCGCACATGCGGGTTTTTTAGGTTTAACGATTTAAGGTTCATGGCTTTCCCTTTGCGACACCACTCACGGCAACCGTGTCTTTTTTCTCGCCCTCAAGCTGTGCGTCCGGGTTGATCGTGCAGGAAATCCCGAAACGGAACATTTTTACTGACTCATTTATTCCCTCAATGCTTGACAAATCTACACTTCTGATGTAATTGCTCCCTAAAAGCTGCGTCATGAAATTGGCGACCTCGGGGAACGAAAGTGTCCTGCCCTCCACCGCCAGCACGGGCGGCGTTTGAGTACGCTCGACAATTGAAACAATCCAGGTGAAATCGGGGAGCCGCTGGCAAAAGATTTCCATGAGACGCACCCATTTCTCTCGGTTGACATTGATGCGTTCGAGCGCGCGGATCTTCTCCTGTATCACGGCCCTGTCGGCTTTGAGTTTTGCAATCTGTTCTTTTATATAACTGTTTGCCTTTATCATTGCGTCCACGGCTGCAATTTCGTTCTTCCGCTGCTGGATCTCAGTCCTCAGGCCCAGCGTCAGGGAAAAGAGGAAGGCCGCCAGCAACAGAAAGAAAAAGAGGGGATAAAACACGTCACGCGAAATCCGTATCCCCCGCTTATGGACGCGGTATTCCGCAGGAAGTAGGTTGATTTCCACACGATCGATCATTATTCTTCCACCTTCCGCAGGGCCAGCCCCACCGCGACCGTGAACAACGCAGAGAACTTCTTTGTATCAACCTCGCCAAACATGCGGGGATCGTATTCCAAGTGCGCCATGGGATTCGAGATCTGCACCTTGGTTTGATGGCGTTTTTCCAGAACAGAGGCGATATTAGGGATATAGGCGCCGCCGCCGCTTAAAACGATTTTTTCAATATTATCGCTTTTTTCCGAGCTTTTATAATACGAGAAGGCCAGGTCGATGCCGGTGGACAACTCCTCTGAGGCGTAGTCGAGGCTCTGGCGCAGGGCATTGACGTCAAGAGACTGGTTAGTCCGGCCTTTAAGGAGATTTAGAGCCTCCTCGGGCCCAAGACCGAGGTTCCTCTGCAGCGTCTTTGCGTAAAAATCGCAGGCAGTGGATATGTCGCGCGAGGAATGATACACGCCGTCCTTGACAAAAGTGACATTGGTAAGGTTGTGCCCGATATTCACGAGTGCAATCACGCCGCTTTCCTGCCCGCCCGCGCTCTCGAGCGCGTAGCAATTGTTGATGGCGAACGAGACGACGTCCACGATAACGGGCTTGAGCCCGGCCTCGTAGAGCAAATCAATGTAACTCTGCATGATCTGGTTCTTGGCCGCCACCAGAAGCACTTCGGCCTCTCCGGTCTCCGCCTTGCGGTGCAAGATTTTATAATCGAGGGTTATGTCGTCGACGTCAAAGGGGCTGCGCTGGCCGGCCTCCCAAAGAATCATTTCTTCCGCATTCTCATTCGGATCGATCTTGAAGGTGACCTTGTCGGAAATGATGCCGTGTCCCGACATTGAAATCGCGACCTCAACAATAGACGGGTCGCACTGGTTGATCAGGGTTGTAATCGTATCAATGAGAGCATCACGGTTTTTTATCTCGCTGCCCTCGATGGTCCCGGCAGGAAGCTCGCGTATTCCCGCAGCTTCAAGATTGTAACCAGTTTTTAAATGGCGGAGCTTTACCAGTTTAAGGGAATAGTTGCCGATGTCCAAACCTGTGACACTGTTTTCACCGCGAAGTCTTTGTAGTATGTTCATTTTTGTTAGTGCCTTAAAAATATATTACTACAGCAAATCACTTAAGAACTAAAATGAGACAATCTTCCTAACTGCCAACAATTTTCAGAGTTACCTCTATATATCTAACAACTTGCCAAAAAATTGTCAAGCAAAAAAATCATTAAAATTTTAAAAAAAATCCATTATACTACATATCATTAAAATCAAAAGGATACCCACAATATGTTGTGGCAGAAGGCTTTCTTTTTTCCTTGCAAAGCCCGACGCCCGAGCGGTAATTTACAAAAGGAGAATTGTTGTCAGGCAGGAAAAATTACCCTTTAGTCACGGAATCAGAAGGCATCACACGCGGGAAGATCTATTTCACACCCTGTCGAACCCATTGTGAATCGTTGCCGGCCACCGAGAGACGAAGCACGCATTCCTGCTTGTATAAAACGGCGCCGATATGTGCCTGCGATACGATGTCGAGCAAAGCAGTGTCAGCGGTTTTCCTGCGCGCAGCGGTGGCCGAATACCATCCGCCATCATAATCTGTTCTGGGAAGAGTCCCAGTCCAGGAGGGATTTTCTTTTATATAAGCAAGCGCCTGCAGAAGACCATATTCGCTGATCTCAACGGCCTTTCTGTTGAGAGTTTCCTGATCGCTCTGCCTGCTGTTGAGGAACAAGAAGATTGATACTGCGACAACCGCCAGCGTTGCGATGATCAAGACTATTCTTGTGCCAACGCCGCCATGATGTCCAAGAATCATGAAAGAAACCCTTTGATCCTTTTTCTCCGCTTCCTTATTTATGATAAGGATGCCCTTTAAATATAGTAAATGCCCTGTAAATTTGTTCTAGCAGCACCACGAGCGAAAGCGTATGGGGATAGGTGAGCGGGGAAAGACTCAGTATTTCATGGCAGGATTTTTTAACCGCCGGTGACAAGCCGTATGCTCCCCCTATAATAAAGGAAAGAGAACCTCGCATGCCACGTGCGACAAGCCAGGTTGAAAAGTCCTTGCTCCCCAGGGGGCATCTCCCTTCCTCAGAAAGCGCTATACGGTATGACCGCTCCGGCATTTTAGCAAGAATCGCCTTACCCTCGGCCTCAAGCAGCTCGCTTTTTGCAAACGAGTGACTGGCGGGTGATTTAAGGTAGGACACGGTCATCGAAGCAAAGGGTCGGATAAGTGCCTGATACCGCTCGATCTCCTGGCTAAGCGTTCCAGATTTTTTTCCGATTGTGAGAATGGTGATGGAAAAATGCATTGATTGTTGTTTTCCAGACAGTAAAATAATTTTTTACCGGAATGAAATCTCCCGGAAAATATGGTCCCTTACATGATTGAGCTTAACAAATCATTGATAATTGTTTCCCCAGGTATTTTCCTCACTTGTCATTTCCATAAAACATTTTTACCTTGCCGGATTGGAATAGTTCCGCTTATCTGCATAGACGACCTCATCAAGGAAAATGATGCCAAAGGCCAAACCAGAAATTGATGTCCTCCTCACCTATCCCGCCGATCCGGTACGGGTGTTTGATTCGATTGTCCCCCTCGGCATTGCCAGTATCGCAGCCATGCTTGAGACACATGGCTATTCCGTCAAGGTTTTGGACTTTAATTTCTATCACGGTGATTTCAGCAGGGACCTGTTGCAATGGAACCCGAAATTTGTGGGCATCGGGGGCACCACGGCAACCCGCAAGGGAAGCTTTCTCACCGCGCGCCTTGTGAAGGCATCCCTTCCCTCTGTGCCCGTGGTGTTCGGCGGCCCCCATGCGAGCTTTACCGTTGCCGATTCCCTCTCCAACATTCCTGAAATCGATTTCGTGGTGAAAGGGGAAGGCGAATACCCGTTTCTCGGCCTGTGCAATCATTTTATAAAAGGCATGGCCGCCGACCCATTGTCTCTCCCCGGCGTTTGCAGCAGGTCAACAAACGGTATAATCGAAAACGCTTTCCGTCGCATTGAAAATCTAAACGATCTTCCTGTCCCTGCCCGTCATTTGTTTGCCGGCAACTATTCCCTGAAACTTGATTTTTTCAATTTGAAGGCGGAATGTATCATAACCTCGCGGGGATGTCCGGCATGCTGCACATTCTGCTCGGCGTCGCGCATGTTTCCCGGCGGCGTGCGGTACCGAAGCATGAATCATATCAAGCGGGAGCTTGATGTGCTCATTCATGGAAAGGACATCTCCGCACTCAAACTTTTCGACAGCACCTTTACGTCCAGTCCCGAACATGTTTTGGCGTTTTGCGACATGATCCGACCCTACAACCTTTCCTGGGAATGCGAGGTGCGGGCGGACACGGTTGATCGCCAAATGCTGTTGCAAATGAAACGGGCAGGATGCGTTTATATTAATATGGGCCTCGAAACTTCATGCAGGCACCTTTTGGCCCGGACTGCAAAAAACATAACCAACGAACAGGTTGAGGCGTGCCTTGGCTGGTGCCGCGAAATCGGCATAAAGACCAAACTCTTCATGATCTTCGGCCATCCTGGCCAGACCTTTAGTGACTGTCGAGAGGATATTTCATACATCAAAAAAAACAGGAAAATGATAGATTTTTTCGCCACCACCGTGGGCATGAGGGTGTATCCGGGAACTGCGCTGGAAACGCAATTGAAAAAGTACAAACTCATTCCCGGTGATTTTTCATGGGCAGGGTACAAGGCGCCGTTAAAAAACTGGCTTCTTTTTGAACCCGGCGACGTTATGATTCTTGATCAACAGGGCCTGAACTTCTTTGCGCTTTTTGGAGTGATTCTGCTCTTGGCAAGACAAAGGACTCTAACGTCGGGGTCCTACATTATGAAAATGCTCGGGCTCAATGCCAGGGTCTACGGTTATAGGATTTTCTTAGGCATTATCCAATTGAAGCATAAGCTTGTCAGATTGATCACCAGTCCGCGTGGGAAACAATGAGGCAGCCTCTGCAGAAAATGCCAACCGTACTCACGAACACTTTTTATCATCTCTTTTTTTCTTGTCCGGCGGTTTTCACTTCTGTAAAGCTGGGAAGCTCCACTTCCCTGATTTGGGCGCGCTCCGGTCCGTTGGCGCCCTTCAGGAACATGGCGTCCAGGAGGGGAACCTTGAGCGACAGCACATTTTCCCTCTCCAGCTTCCGAAAGAGTGTCTGGATAATACCGAAGGCCATGCGCGACAGTTCGTGCGTGGGCCTGTTGCGGTGGCAGCGGGTGCCCATGTCCACCTGGACAAAATGCGAAAGTCCGAACGCCCGGTAAAGGTCGAATATCATCCCTATTTCCACGCCATAGCCGCTCGAAAACGGCAGCCGCTGCACCGGGCCCCGGCGAAAGGCATATTCACCGGACAGCGGCTGGTAAATGCCGGCAAGCTCAGGCTCAAAAGCGCACAACAGGGGCCGCACCAGTATTTCGGTCACCCTGCCGCCGTAGTTTTCGTAGATGTGGCTGTTGAGCTTCAAGGGCCGGTTATAAAATGCCTTTGCAAAAATGACCTCACCGTCGTTGAGAAAAGGCCCTGCAAGGCCATAGACAAAATGCGACTGGAAATTGCTGATGTCGGCGTCCACGCAGATGATGATGTCGCCTTTTGCCACGAACTGCGATTTCCAGAGCGCGCTCCCTTTGCCGGGCGGTGCATCATACTGGGGTAGAATATCGGATACATTATATATTTTAGCTCCGGCCTTTTTTGCGATGGAGACTGTGGCATCCGATGAATTGCTGTCCATCACGATGATTTCGTCGAGAAGACGCACCTCTTCCACAAGCTCTTTTCTTGCTTTTTCAATGATGTACCCTACTGTTTTTGCCTCATTGAGGGTGGGAATGACGAGGCTGATGCTGGTGCCCGAGGCCTTTTTCTTCCCTGCAAGGGACGCAAGCGGCAGGAAATCTTCGTGGCGGTATTCTCTGATCATGAACGCTGCAAACAACTCCTTTCACGGAGGGTACTAATATACATATTGACACATAATTCATCTATGTTATATATTACGAGGCATTATACAGAAGCAAAACCGCGATTTTTGACGGAGCAAGAGGAAGAATGAAAACCATCGTTGTGAATTCCGACACCATTTCCCATGACTGGTTTGTGGTTGACGCCGCAAACAAGGTGCTGGGCAGGCTCGCATCGACCGTTGCGCAGATATTGATCGGAAAGGACAAAGTCGCCTATTCGCCCAACCAGGACCACGGTGACAACATCATCGTGGTCAATTCCGACAAAGTCAAGCTCACCGGCAAAAAAACCGAGCTTAAGACCTATTTCAGCCACTCAACGTATCCGGGGGGCAAACTGGAGCGGCCTTTCAAAAAACAGATGCAGTTGGATTCCACCCAGGTCATCATCCGTGCGGTGAGGGGCATGGTCCCCAAAAACAAGCTTGGCAGGGACATCATGCGCAAGCTCCATGTGTATAAAACCGCCGCGCACCCGCACGCGTCACAGAAACCCAAGGAACTTTCAATCTGAAATCGGTTTGCAATAATATTGCAGTAATATAAAGTAAGGAGTCTGTTACATTGGAAAACGTGCTTTCTGCAACCGGGAAAAGAAAAACGGCCATCGCCAGCGTGATCCTGAAGCCGGGAAAAGGCGAACGGATCATCAACGGCCTTCCCATCAAGGAATACCTTAAAAGCGAAGTGCTGATGCTTGACGTCGAGCAGCCCTTTGAGGTGCTTGCCGCGGGGAATTCGTATGACGTGGTCGCGCATGTCCAGGGCGGCGGACTGAGCGGCCAGGCCGGGGCGATCCGGCTCGGCATTTCCCGTGCGCTGGCAAAGGTGAGCGATGAATACCGCAAGCAGCTGCGCAAGAAGGGACTTGTCACCCGCGATTCCCGCGTTGTGGAACGGAAAAAATACGGTCAGGCAGGAGCCCGCAGGCGGTTCCAGTTCTCTAAGCGTTGATTTCTTTTTTCTTCACATAGTTATCACACACGCTGCCAGCAAAAGACGGGTGCCCCTCCCCTTGGGGGAGGGGTCATCTTTTGCGCCAGTATGGAGCGTGGCGGATCAACCCAACAGTAAAAGGAGTCTTACATGTCTTCTCTCACTCTGCAAGACCTGCTTGAAGCAGGGACCCATTTCGGCCATCAGACAAAACGCTGGAACCCCAAGATGCAGCGTTTCATCCTCTGCCCCCGGAACGGCATTTACATCATCGACCTCAACAAGACCATGGCCAGCCTCGACCGGTACCTCAACTGCGTCCGCGACGAGGTGAAAAAGGGCGGCCGCGTACTGTTCGTGGGCACTAAAAAACAGATCAAGGACTGCATTCGCGAGGAAGCCACGCGCTGCAACATGCCCTATGTCACGGAGCGCTGGCTGGGCGGCATGCTCACCAATTTCCAGACGATCCGGCAGAGCATTGCCAAACTGGAAAAAATTGAGGCGATGGAGAAAGACGGCACCATGGAGGCGCTTCCCAAAAAGGAAGTGCAGTCGCTTGCGAAAAAGAAGGAAAAGCTGCTGGTGATTTTAAGCGGGGTGCGCACTCTCGCCAAGCTGCCCCGCGTGGTTTTCGTGGTTGACACCATCAAGGAACAGATCGCGATCGCCGAGGCACGGCGCTTAAAGATCCCCATCGGCGCCATTGTTGACACGAACTGCGATCCCGACGAAATCGACTTTCCCATCCCGGGCAACGACGACGCCATCAAATCCGTCCAGCTCATCACCAGGACGGTCGCCGACGCAGTGCTCGAGGCGGGCGGGCCCGTGCCTGCCGCCGAAGAAACCGAAAAGCCGGTGAAGCCGGAGCTCGCCGCCGCTGAGGCAACCGAAGAAATCGAGGAACTCCTCGAAGCGTCCGAGGTTCCGGAAACGATCAAGGGCGACGAGACCGAAGGCGCGGCAGGGGCCAAAAAACACCGTGTCGTGCGCAAGAGAATCACCAAATTCATAGAAGAAGAATAAGGAGAAAGGCAATGGAGATATCGGCAACCGCGGTCAAGGAACTGCGCGAAAAAACCGGCCTTGGCATGATGCTGTGCAAGAAGGCCCTTACGGAATCAAACGGAGACATGAAGCTTGCCATTGAAGCGCTGCGCAAGCAGGGACAGGCCACCTTGGCCAAACGCGCCGGGAAGGCCGCAAAACAGGGAAAAGTCACCATTGTTTCCGATGCCGGCGCGGCCATCGCATTCGAGGTGAACTCGGAAACCGATTTTGTCGCAAAGAACGAGGATTTTCTCGGCTTCATTTCGACCATCGGCAAAGTGGTTCTCGAAAAGAAACCTGCCGACCTTGAATCGGCAAAGGCGCTGCCGCTGGCCGAATTTGGCGGGCTCACTTCTGAAGCGAAGATTCTTGAGCTCGTTGCCAAAATAGGCGAAAACATTTCGTTCCGCCGGTACAAAAAAGAAACCGTTGCCGGCGTACATGAAAAGCTTTTTACCTACACGCACGGCGAAGGCAGGATCGGCGTTCTGGTGAAGCTTGCCTGCGCCAATGCCGAAGCCGCCGCCGCTCCCGCGGTCGCAGACCTCGGCAAGGACCTTGCCATGCAGGTGGCCGCTGCCAATCCAATCGCCATCGACCGCGCATCCATCAACAAGCTTTTCGCCGCGCTTGTCGAAAAGGAAAAAGAAATCTATTTTACCCAAGCGCAGACCTCGGGCAAACCCGAAAAGGTGTGGCCGAAAATCGTGGAGGGGAAGCTCGAGAAGTTCTACAAAGAATCCGCGCTCCTTGAGCAGCCGTACATCCGCGACCCGGACCGGCCCGTTTCTGAAAGAATCAAGGACGCCGAAAAAGCGGTATCATCCCCCATCACCGTTGTTTCCTTTACCCGCTTTGAACTGGGGGCGGAAGAATATGGACCTGACTCCTTAAAATGGACACTCGTTTAGGCACATTGGTTCAACTTTACAGACTCAAATATACGGGGCGGCATGCCGATCGCCGTATGGATTCTCTGGCCATTATACACATGCTCAATATACTCAAACAATTCTC